>JBBIJS010000032.1:0-16428 GCA_037445855.1 Chloroflexota bacterium
ACGAAAGACTGTGGGCAACCCATCAGATTTTGAAACAGCGGCTGATGGAGGTTGTGCGCACACGCGCCGTAGGGGCAAGGCATTCGCCAGAACAGGCATTGGGTGAATCCACGGTTGGAATAGACCCATCTCATTCTCCAACTAGCGAAGAGCGAGCGAATGCCTTGCCCCTGCCTGAAAATATTCTGACCCTCGGTTTCGCGCGGCGCTTTGCGACGTACAAGCGCGCGGTGCTGGCGTTCCGTGACATCGCGCGATTGAAAGGAATTCTGAACCATCCGGATCGCCCTGTGCAGATTCTTTTTTCCGGCAAGGCGCATCCCGCCGATGATCCCGGCAAGGAATTCATCCGGCAAATCGTCGAGTTCTCGCGCCAGCCGGGATTTGCCGGGCGCGTCGCGTTCGTCGAGGATTACGACATCAACGTCGCGCGCGCGCTGGTGCAGGGCGTGGACGTGTGGCTCAACAATCCGCGGCGCCCGCTGGAAGCAAGCGGGACGAGCGGGCAGAAGGCGTCGCTGAACGGCGCGCCGAACTTTAGCGTACTCGATGGCTGGTGGCGCGAAGGATATATCGCCGCCGTGAACGGCTGGGCGATCGGCGAAGATCGCGCGTGGGAGGATGCGAACGCGCAGGACGCCGCCGACGCGGAGTCGTTCTACGCGACGCTGGAAAACGAAATCACGCCGCTGTACTACGCGCGCGACGCGGACGGCGTTCCGCGCGCGTGGGTGCGGCAGATGAAGAACGCGATCAAAACCATCGCGCCGCGCTTTTCGACGATGCGGATGGTCAAGGAGTACACGACGAAATACTATATTCCGGCGGCGACCCGGTAAGCCGCGCGCTATGTTTCGCGTCTTGACTATTTTGACAATGCCGATTCTTCTTTGCCACAGAATTTCACGGAATGCTTTTCTTTTTCAGAGTGATTCCGTGTGGTTCTGTGGCTAATCTGACATCGTCGAACTATTCAAAGAGGAATCAACCGCGATCAATAAACTGCAAAGTATTCTCCAGTCCTTGCGTTCGCTCATCACGCTGCGCAGCGTCATTGCGGTCACGGCACTCGCTGTGATCGCTGGAATTGTTTTCGTTCAGTTCGCGAACGGTAACATCAACCCCGCCGCCGCGCGCAGCGTTCTTGCGCAACTCGGCGGATGGGCGCCGGTCGCGTTGATCGCGGTGCTGGCTGGCGTGTTAGTCGTGCCAATCATTCCCGCGAGTGTGTTCCAGATTAGCGCGGGGCTTTTGTTCGGACCTTTTCTGGGACTCGTCTGCGTGTTGATTGCCGACGCGTTGGGCGCGAGCGTTGGTTTCTGGCTGGCGCGCGCCTGGGGAAAATCGTTCCTGGCGCGTTGGTTGTCGCCCGCCACGCAAACTAAACTGGAGAAGCTCACCCAGCGGATCACGTGGCGCGGCGTGATTCTCTTGCGCTTGCTGCCGGGTCCGACGTATCCTCTCGTTTCGCTTGCCGCCGGTCATTCGCCGATGAGTTACGGGCAGTATCTTCTGGCGTCGTTGCTCGGCGTTTTCCCCGGTCTGGCAGTGCTGGTTCTTGCGGGTGACCTCGCGGAACAATCGCCGCTCCTCGCGTTTGCGCTCGTAGCGCTCTTGATCGGCGGACTCGTCGTCGCCAGTCGTTTGATCGATCGCCAACCGCCCGACGAAAAGGAAGCCGGTCCGCAATGACATACTCGCCGTCCTACTTTACCGCGCGCGAGTCCTGGCGCGACTGGCGCATTGAAGCGCGGCAACTGATCGACCGGGCGCGCGTGTCAGAAGGCACGCGCGTTTTGGAAATCGGCTGCGGCGGCGGCGGGTTGCTGCGTTGGCTCCGCGCGCGCGGCGCGGTCGCCGTGGGCGTCGACACGCTGGACGTCGCGCTGGAATTGGCGCGAACGAGACGAGACGAGGAGCATGGGAGCAGAGGGGCAGAGGAGAGCTCACCCCCGCACCTCCGCACTCCCGCACTCCCGCAGTTCGTTCAAGTAGGCAGAGAGATAACACTGCCGTTCCGCGACGCGGCGTTCGACGCGATCATCGGACAGCATGTGGTCGAGCATTTGCCGGATGCGGACGCCGCGCTGCGCGAGTGGAACCGCGTGCTGACGCCCGGCGGACGCCTGGCGCTGGCGACGCCGAACGCGCGCTATCCGGATCCGGCGCATTTTGAGGACGCCGATCACGCGCGCATTTTCTCGCCGCGCGAGCTGGGCGATGCCGCCGCGCGCGCCGGCTTCGCGGTCGAAGCGTGCGACACTATTTTCCCGTATCTCACGCGTGGGCGCGCGCGGCGCGCAGTGGGCGTGCTCGGCTATCGTCTGTTTCAGCGCGCGCCGTACTTGGCGACGCGAGGAAGAACGATTATATTGGGCGCGAGAAAACCGGTAGACAAGTAGACCGGCAAAC
This sequence comes from Chloroflexota bacterium, assembly GCA_037445855.1. Taxonomy (GTDB): domain Bacteria; phylum Chloroflexota; class Anaerolineae; order UBA4142; family UBA4142; genus DAIDTM01. Next base: position 2,413 of record JBBIJS010000032.1, read on the forward strand.
GATTCGCCCTGGTATACTTGTTTACGCGTCTCCTTGTCTACTTCCTATGAAACAACACCTCTGCCGCGTTATCGAAAATCGACTGCTGTGGTCGAACGTGCCGCTGCTGACGTTCGACGCGCCGGAACTAGCGCGGTCGATGCGCCCGGGACAATTTGCGCTGGTGCGCGATCCGACCACGTTCGAGCCGTACTTGCGGCGGACGGCGTGGTTCTACCGCGCGGAGGGCGCGCGCGTGGCGTTCACGCTGCCGGCACTCGACCCGCTCGCCGCGCGGGCGCGCGCCGGCGACGCGCTCGACGTGCTCGCGCCGCTGGGACGCGCGATTGATTTTGACGCGAACGCGCGGCGCGTCCTGCTCATCGGCGCGGACGCGCGCGTCGCGCCGCTCATCGCCGTCGCCGAGAGTGCGCTCCGGCAAACGCGCGAGGTCGTGCTGGTGCTGAATGGTATGAAATCGAAGGATGCGGCTTTCCCAGCGCACCTGCTCGCGCCGGAGATCGAATATCGTACGGACGCCGACGCGTTGGACGTTGAGCTGGTGGCGTGGGCGGATGCCGTTGTCGCCAGCGGATCTGCTGGAGTGTACCGCGCGCTGACGGACACGCTGCACGCGGCGCGCTATCGCATCGAGCCGGGCTTGACGCGCGTCCTGATCGATCTGCCGATGCCGTGCGGCACGGGCGAATGTTACGCGTGCGCCGTGGAAACGCGCCGCGGCATCCAGCGCGCGTGCGTCGACGGACCGGCGTTTGACCTGAGCGCGTTGGACTATCGGAGGGGTGAATGAACAATTGGATCGAGCAAGAGTCGCAGCGTCTGCAGCATTTCACGCAAGCGGTGGAGGCGCGGGCGCGCGCCATTCCCGCCGCGAACCTGCTGATCGAAACGTACCGGGCGTATAGCGAAGATCACAATTCCATGCTCGCTGCCGCGCTCTCTTATTACGCGCTGCTCTCGCTCTTCCCGCTCGCCTTGTTCATCCTGGTCGTCGCAAGCCAGTTCGGACAATCGGACGCGGCGATCCGAGACGTGACCCGGTTCGTCTCCGCCTACCTGCCATCGGGGGCTATCATGGTGCGTAACGCGCTGGAAGAAGTCACGCGCTTGCGCGGCGCGCTGACGCTGGCGGGCGCGGCGGGCTTCCTCTGGTCGGCGACGGGTGTTTTCGACACAATGCAGCTGGGAATCAATCGCGCGTTTCGCACGCCCAGTCTGCGCCCGATGTGGCGGCAGCGTCTGGTCTCGGTCGTGATGGTGCTGGGCGCCGGCATCTTGTTTGGGCTTTCGTTCGCGCTGACCACCGTCCTGCGCCTCGCCGTCAATTACCATCTCGTCGAACGTCACACGTTGTTCACCGATACGCTGCCGGTTGGGGGCGGACTGCTCTCGGGCGTGCTCGTCTTTGCGATACTATACCGATACCTGCCGTACAATTCGAATGTACGCTGGCGCGATGTGTGGTTGGGGGCAATCCTTGCTGGCGCGTTGTGGGAAATCGCCAAACTGGGTTTCACCTGGTACCTCACGAACTTTGCGCTGCTGAGCATGGTCTACGGCTCCGTGGGGGCGGTGATTGCGATCATGCTCTGGGGCTATCTGTCGGCTGCCATTTTCTTGATCGGCGCAGAGTTCGCGGCAGTCAGGTCCGGCGCGCGCCGGCGCGAAGAATCCGGCAAAGAATGGTGGGCGATCGTCTCGCCGTGAAGAGCGACGGAGGACGGACGACGAAAGACGGAAGAGGTTACGTCCGTCGTTCGTCCTTCGTCTTCCGTCATCCGTCTGGGTTTCCATGCTGATCGAATTGGCTCCAAACCACAAACGCGGTCTCACGCTGACGCATCCGCTGATTCTCTCATCGGCGAGCACCGACGCGCGCGTCGGCGCGATCGTCACCTTGCCGCTCACGCTGCATGCGCGTCGAGGCGCGCCGTCGCCGCGCGTCGTCGAAATTCCTGGCGGCGTGCTGCTGCGCACCGGCGCGGCGAATCCCGGCTTGGAAAGAATGCTACGCGCGGCGCGCCGCGCGTGGTCGCAGAGCGCTGCGCCGATCATCATCGCGCTGGCGGCGCAGGGCGTCCACGATTGGCCGGCGATGGCAGCGCGGCTGGAACGCGTCGAGGGCGTCGGCGGCATTGAGCTGCGCCTCAATCCGGCGTTCGACGCGTCCGAGGCGATTCGCGCGACGCGCGCCGCGACCGAACTGCCGATCATCGCCCAGCTCGATCTCGACAACGCGCTCACGCTTGCCGCCGATTGCATCGCCGCGGGCGCGAATACGCTGGCGCTTGGGCGCGCGCCGCGCGGCATGGCGTTGATCGACGGACGCGCGTGGTATGGGCGGCTGTACGCGCCTGCCGTCAAACCGCTCGCGCTGCGCGCAGTGGCGGACGTCGCCGCGCTGAAACTGGGCGCGCCGCTCGTCGCGTGCGGCGGCATTCATTCGGCTGGCGACGCGCGTGAGTTTCTGGCAGCCGGCGCGATCGCGGTGGAAATCGACAGCGCGGCGTGGATCGATCCGGCGCTGGTTGCCCGGATCGCGGCGGAGTTGGAGATTGAAATTGGAATCGCGACGAACACGGATGCACACGGATAAAATAGAACCACCTCCACGTTTATCCGCGTTCATTGGCATCCTTATCCTCGCCGGCGCGACGCTCGCATGCGGGATCGGGAACGCTGCCACGCCGTCGCCGACTGCGCGGTTGGCTGCGCCGACCGCACTGCCGCCGGCAACTGCGTCGCCCGCGCGCGCGCCGAGCGTTGCCGCGCCGGCGTGGTGGCCCCCCGACCTCGCCATGCCGAAGGGCGCGCAGTTTGTCGGCGATACCCAGCGGACGGTGTGGAGCACGCGCGATGTGAACGTCGTCGGTCTCAAAGATTTCTTTGTGAACGCGGCAACGCGCGCGGGGTATACGCCGTACAGCGTGACGCTATCGGAAGGATCGATCTATGATTTATTTTTCGTCAAGGCAGCAAGCGCGTACGGATTAAACCTGACGCAAGGAAGCGACACGACGTTCCTCACCGGCAGCCGCGTCGGAACGTTTCATCTAAAGGTGATTGGTGTGGCGAACGTGGAGGCGGATTTGCCGATGCGTTCGCGTCTCGACGTGACGCCGGGTTCGGAGATTTCGATTGGCACCTCCGTGCCGAGTCCACAGTGCGGCGGCTGTGAGTATTTTGCGAACGTGCACATCGCGCCGTTCACGGGCATTGGCGCGTACGATTCCAAGCCGGGAATTTACATCATCGACATTCAAGTGATCCCCGGCGGAAAGCTCGAGCAGGAGGATTTCCGCTGGGCGCAGAGCTGCGCGGTCAATGTGAAGGATGCGTTGAGTGGAAGTTTCGATTGCCGGGGATTACAGAACGTGTACGATCAGAGCAAAAAGATTGACGTGAGCGGAAGCTGGGTGCAGCCGTGAGGGTAGACCGGTAGATAAGTAGACACAGTACATCACATATTCGGTGAGGAGCCAGCGCTCTCTAGCGCGCCAGCGTCAAAAACAAGCATTTTCCGTGACGTAGACGGCGTTAGAGAACGCCTTCTCCTCAAATCTGTGATGTACTGAGATAAGGAAACAAGTTACCCGTCTGCTTGTTTCCTTGTTTCCTCGTCTACGTCCCTCACCGGCGAATCCAGAATGATGGTCACCGGCCCATCGTTGAGAATGTTGACCAGCATCCGCGCCTGAAAGACGCCGGTCTCCACACGCAGACCCTGCTCGCGCAGCCGCGTGACAAAACGTGCGATCAGCGGCTCGGCAATCTCTGGGCGCGCCGCGGCGATGAAATCTGGGCGGCGACCGCGCCGCGTGTCCGCGTAGAGCGTGAACTGGGAGACGACGAGCGCCGCCGCGCCCACGTCGAGCGCGGAGCGGTTGAACTTGCCCGCGGCGTCCTCGAAGATGCGCAGCGTTGCGATCTTTTGCGCGAGAAACCGCGCCGCGTTTTCGTCGTCGGTATGGGTGACGCCGATCAAGATCATCAGCCCCGCGCCAATCGCGCCGACGGTTTTCGCGTCGACCGTGACCGACGCGGCGCGGACTCGCTGTACGACTGCGCGCACGCTGCCTCCTTGCCTAAATCTCCAATCTCTGGTATGATTTTGTCACAGGCGTATGGAGAATTTGATGGTCAAGCTGCTGATGACGTGGGACATTCGACCCGGTAAAGAAGCCGAGTACTTTGAGTTTGTGGTGCAGGAGTTTGCGCCGCAGCTCATCCGGCTGGGGATCAAACCCACGGAGGCGTGGTACACCGTCTACGGTAACGCGCCGCAGATCCTAACCGGCGCGGTGACGGACGACCGCAAGACGATGGATGCCATCCTCAACGGTGAAGAGTGGCAGACCCTGCGCGACAAGCTGCTAACGTTCGTCAACAATTTTACCTACAAAGTCGTTCCCGCGACCGGAAACTTTCAACTCTAACCCTTCGCGCCGGATAAACGAGTGGGGATATCGCGATTCATTCTTCGCGGTATCCCCAGTTTTATTTTCAGTCCGTTAGTCGTCTCACTTTGGAGCGGGCTTGGTTTCGCTCTTCGTTTCGGTCTTCGTCACTGCCGTGGCGTCTGCCTTGACTTCTGTCTTCGCGCCGCTCTCCGCCGGCGCGCCGTCCCCACTCGCGGGTTTCGTTTCGCCGGTGACAGCGCCCGAGGTGGCTTTGCGGCTATCCGTAATGTACCAGCCCGATCCCTTGAAGATAAGCCCGGCGGCATGGAAAACTTTGTGGACCGCGCCGGCGCACTCGGGACACTGCCGCACCGGCTCATCGTTGATGGACTGGATTCGATCAAAGCGAGTGCCGCAATTTTCGCACTCGTATTCATACATGGGCATTTCCGGCGACCTCCAAACGGGAGCAATTATACGCTCACTTTTGGCGGCGGTCAAACGCGTAGTGGCTCCCGGGGTGTGACTTGACGTACTTCTTCAGGGTGGCGGCGGCTAACGCGACGTGCAGCGGATGTTCGAACTCCCGATGCTCATTCGTCACGATCGCGATCGCGACGCTGGCGAGTGGCGCGTGGAAGGAGCGACCGCGGCGGTCCTTGACCACGCTGTAGCCGCGCGCGCGCGTCTCCGCGTTGTAGAACTCGGGGATCATCGCGTCAAAGCGGTCGATGATTTGCTGTGCGATCTTGGCGGCGCAGTCGGGCACGCTAATGGCGATCAAGTCATCGCCGCCGACGTGACCGGCGAAATCCGTTGGGGTCCCGAACTCTGCGACGGCAGCCACGGTGATGTGAGCCAGCCGCTTGATGACCTCATCGCCTTTGAGCCAACCGTACTCATCGTTGTACGCTTTGAAATTGGTCAAGTCGATGTAGAGGACGGCGAGCGGCGCGTGGGACTGGAGGCGTTCGCTGAGGACTTGGGCGATGAGAGCATTGCCGGGCAAGCCGGTGAGCGGACTCGCGCTTAGGTCGCGGATGCGGCGGCGGAGATGCGCTTCCACACGCGTCCGCAATTCGCGCATGTCAAACGGCTTGGTCATATAGTCGTCCGCGCCCGTCTGCAAGCCGAGGACTTTGGAATCCATCTGGTCGAGCGCGGTCAACAGAATGATCGGAATCGTCGCGGTGGTCGAGTTTTGCCGCAACTGATTACACACGTCGTAGCCGTCCATACCGGGCATCATCAGGTCGAGCAAGATCAGGTCCGGCGGCTGAGCAATCGCTTGGGCAATGCCCTCCAACCCCGACGCGGCTTGCGCGAACACGTACTCGCCTTCCAGCGCGCGGACGACGAGCTGCCGAATCAAGGGATCATCATCGATCACGAGAATTCGTCGCTTGGTTTTCCTGGCGGGGGCGGACGTTCCTTTTGGCTTGCTCACACGGCGCCTCCCGGCGTTAACCGGCGCGGCAACTCGCGTTGCAGCGTTGACCATTCGCCCAGCGTCAGCGTCTCCGCGCGTCGGGTAGGATCGATGTGGGCGCGGGCGAGTGCGCGCGCGGCGGCGTCTGGCTCGATCGCCAGCCCCCGGGCGAGCGAGTTGCGCAACTGCTTGCGTCGCCCGCCGAAACCGGCGTGGAGCATTTCGAAAAAGCGTTTTGTCTCTGCGGCAGTCTGCTGCGGCAGATCGAGCACGTCCAAGCGCACGACGGCGGAATCGACTTTGGGGCGCGGATAGAATGCGCCCGCCGAAATGGTGCGCACGATCCGCGCCTGCGCGAAGAACTGTACGCTGACGGCGAGGAGACTCATTGCCGGCGGCTTGGCGATCATGCGCTGCGCCACTTCGCGTTGAACCATCACGACGACGACACGCGGCTTGTGCGCGGCTTCCAACACGTGCCGTAGGATTGCTGACGTAATGTAGTACGGCAGATTCGCGACGATTTTGAACGTGGGTGTGGCAGAGGCGGGGTCATCCCCCGCCCCCAACAACTCCATCGGTTGCCGCTCCAAGATATCGCCGTGAATGATCTTGACGCTCGGCGTGTCTGCAAAATCGGCGGTCAGCTGGGCAGCCAGCGCTCGATCGATCTCCACGGCGACGACGCGCCGCGCGCGCCGCGCCAGCACGCGCGTTAGATGCCCCAGCCCCGGTCCAATCTCTAGAACGCTGTCGGTAGCCCCAACTTCGGCGGCGTCTGCAATGCTCTCCAGGATCCGGGCATCGGTCAGAAAATTCTGACCCCATTTCTTTTGTGGCTGCAATCCCTGCGCAGCGAGTGTGGCTTTGACGCCCATGGTCAAATCACTGTTGGCTGCGCGGTAATTCCGGAATGATCCATTTGATTTGATCGGCGGGCGGGGGTGGATCGATCAAATAGACGTCGAGCCACTTGAACCAGAGAACCAGGTTCGATTCATCATATCCCAGATCGACGCGCCGCCCTTTGATTTTTCCGCCGGTATCGCCGGCGGTGGCAAGACCATAGCCGGGGACGTACAGCTTGGCGCGCAAGTTGATGATGTTGGGATCGACGGCGACAATGCCCAGCCCGGCTTGCCAGCCCAGGTAGGTGATGCCGAATTCTGGATTCGTGCGCTTCTTGCCGGAAGTCGCCGCTGTGTACGAGGTGGCGAGCACGCGAATTTTGCGCCAATACGTCGTGGTCGTGCCGTCGGGCAGCGTCAGATCGCGGTGCACAATCTTCGTTCCGTAACTGATGATCTTGGTGACCGGCGCCGTCTCGATCCATTCCTTATCGATCGAGCGCGCGACCTCGCGTCCGTTTTCGTAGTTGATGCGGATGGTGCGCTTTTTGGTGCCCTCGGCGCCGGCTTGCGTCACCACGTGCTCGTCGAGTTCCAATGTCGGGTCGGGTTGCCACGATGTTTCAAACGGGATCGCTTCGGATTCCGTGACGAAATCTTCCTTGACGCGCATCACCTGAACGTTCATTCCGTCGAGGACGGCTGAGGTCGCCGCGGGGATGGTATAATCTTTGCCGGCAAGCGTCACACTTTCCTGCGCGATGAGGTCGGCGACGGTGCTGCCGAGCGTCCGCGTGCGAATCGTCTTGCCGTCCACGTTGATCGTCGCGGCGAGCGAGCGGCGGATGTAGACTTGCCATCCCGGCGCGACCGGCGTTCCCAGGTCTGGGGTAATCGCGTCGCCGAGATAGACGACCAAGCCGGCTTGGCGGATTGCTTCGCCGAGCGTGGGCGCGGTGGTGTAGAAGGTCGTGAGCGCGCCATTGTCATTGATTTCGATCGGTACCGCACGCTGAACCGTGAGTTGCAGCGCGGAGGGATCCTCCTCCGCGTTGGTTGGCAGCGGCGCGGTCGGATCGACTACCGCTCCATCGATCAAAACGCGGTCGTGCGCCTTTAGCGTAACGTTCGCCTCGCGCAGCGCGTCCGCGACCGTCTTGCTCTGAGTGCGCCGCGTGAGTGTATCGCCATCCACCGCGATTTGGACCGGACGCGCGAGTTTAATCACGATGGGTTGATTCTCTGGAACAAGCGCATTGGGCGCGGGAAAGACGATGTCTTCGGGGCTGAGGTGAATCGCGGCGTCGTTCAAAACGCCAGCGACGGTGTTCTGGTTGGTGAGGATGGTGAGCGACTGCTGGTTCACTTGCAACGTGACGGGTTTGAGGGTGTGCCAAAAGCCCCACGCCATTGCCGCGCAGCCGACGAGGATTAAGCCAAGTAAAAACGCTTGCGCGTCAAAGAGGCGGCGCGGTTGGCTGGAGTACCACGCGAGCGAATAGTTGTCTGGCGGTGAATTTGAAGCCAAGTCGCTCAAGGACTAGATCCAGAGGAGAAAGTTGGTCGTGCACCTTCTGTCGAAACGGACGTCCCGGCTTGAACTGAACAGCCAGCTCCAGCCAGGTGACCCGACGGCACCCAGAAGTGACGGCTTACCGTTGCTGCCTTCCGGCCCTGGCGGGGTTTGTCGGCTTCTGCCGCGTCGGACCCAACCTTCATCGCCACTTGAACCGAACAGTCCCGAAGCGTCCGCCCCTAGAGAAGGAGTTCAACCCCGCTGTAGCGGATTGCGGGTCAGCCACCAAAGTGGAGTCAGGGCACCGCTAGCTCCCCATCTAGCACGACCGGTTTCAGTGTACGCGAGAAGTTGGAAAAAGTCAAAAGACAGTGGACAGTGAGCCGTGGCTCGTGGGCAGAAAAATCTGACCACTGACCACCACGCACTGTCCACGATGGTTTGGCGGAGAGGGCGGGATTCGAACCCGCGAGGCTCATCGCCTACACGCTTTCCAAGCGTGCGCACTAGGCCAACTATGCGACCTCTCCAAATTCTGGAAGTTAGAAGTTGGAGCTTGGCGAGGGGCTGCCCATCCAACCTCCAGTTTCAAACTCCCAGGGTTTGGCGGAGAGGGAGGGATTTGAACCCCCGGTGGACTTGCGCCCACACGCGATTTCGAGTCGCGCGCACTAGACCGGGCTATGCGACCTCTCCAGCGGACGCCATTATAGCATACCCTCAAAAAAGACGCAAAGCAAAATATCTGGTGATTGCGCACGTCTTGGTTGTGTCATTGCGAGGCGCGGTTTTCCCTGGCACCGCCCGCCAGAGCAGGTGTGCGCCGAAGCAATCTCAAGATCACTAGCAATGAGATTGCTTCGCTCCGCTCGCAATGACACTTGTGAATAATCACCAGAAAATATGCGGATGCGCGGCAAGGAGGACAAGACTTTCTCCCTCGCTCCCCAGCACCCCCGCGCTTTTGCTGCTGCGTCTCACCTGCGCTATAATGCGCCGCGAAGGAGACCCGTATGCCATTCTATACTGTGAACCTCGATCAAATGTTCGAAGAGATGGGGATACCGGTGACCAAGTCCTCACGGATCGAAATCGATCGGTACATTCAGGAAATTCTTGGAACGATCGACGCTGATAGTGAGACGGTGTGGCCCCTGCTCAGCGCGAAACTCAAAGACCCACAATGGACCGAGGTATTCAAGAAACAATTGAAAGCGAAATGGGACGCGCGCGATTGGCGCCAAGGGCTGCTGAGTTGAGCGTCATCCGCGTAGGGGCGAGGCATTCGCTCATTCGTGGTGGATTGGAACACGTGATGGGTATACGCCGACCAAATGCTCGCGTCGATCTTGAGTTGGCGAATGCCTCGCCCCTACGACGCGACGGCATCGCGCTCGCGATCTTCCTCGCGCTAACGCTCGTCATGACCAACCCGCTGATCCTGCGCATCGCCAACGCGGTGGAAGACAAGCAAGATGCGCTGCTGAACACGTGGATCATCGGTTGGGTCGGGCACGCGCTCGTCACCGCTCCGCTGAACCTGTTCAACGCGAATATTTTCTATCCGTATCCAAATGCTCTCGCGTTCTCAGAGTCGCTGCTGCCGCAGGGATTGTTCGCGCTCCCGTTCAACCTCGCGTTCAACAACACCATCCTTGGTTACAATCTCGTTCTGCTGGCGTCGTTCTTCCTCGCCGCGTACGCGATGTACCTTTTTATTTTCGATCTAACGCGTTCGCGCGGCGCGGCAGTGGTCGCCGGGACCATCTTCGCGTTCAATCCATACAATCTCGGCAACCTCGCGCAGGTACAGCTGCTATCGCTCGGCTGGCTGCCGCTGGCGCTGCTCTATCTGCGAAAACTACTGACGGACGACGGCGGACGAAGGTCGAGAACCAATTTTTTTTCGCCCCGCACGATTCGGAATGTGTTTTTGTTTGCTCTGTTCTTTTCGCTTCAAGCGCTCTCGTCCTTCTATTTTGCATTTCTCGCCGGCTTTGCCGTTGCACTCTACGTTATTTGGTGGCTCATCACGAAGCGGAGCGAGCCGCGTTCACCCGCGTTGATCCGCGTTCTGATTTCTTTCGTCATCGTCGCGATCATCGTCGTTCCGTTTTTCATTCCGTACTTGCAGGTTCAACGCGACCTGGGGTTTCAACGCAAGATCGAAGAGAGCGAGCCGTTCAGCGCGATGCTGAAACTATACACTGAGGTCTCGCCGCAAAATGTCTTGTACGGCAACCTGCTCGCGCCGCGCCCACCGATCAACGTCGGCGGCTATCCGCTCGACAATCTGTTTCCCGGCGTTGTCGCGGTGGTGCTTGCGCTGGTCGGCGTCGCCGCGACGAAAAACCGCGAACGCTGGTTTTACTTTTTCCTTTTAGCTCTTGCTTTTCTACTTTCCCTCGGTCCGCGTCTGTTTCTCACGCCAACGCTTGGCACGGAGATCACGCTGCCGTATCGCTGGCTCTACGACGCGGCGCCGCTGCTACGCGCGTTCCGCGCGCCGGTGCGCTTCGACGCGTTGGTCATGTTTGCGCTCGCGGCGCTCGCCGGGCTGGGAATCCACCGGCTTCCGTCTTCCCTCTTCCGTCTTCCCTCTTCCGTCGCGCTGGTTCTTATCGCGCTCGAGTACCTCGCCCTTCCTGCCGCAAACATCACGTCCGTCCCAACCGGCGACGCGATCCCGCCGTACGTGCGCTGGCTGGCACAACAGCCGCCCGGCACGATTCTCGAATTGCCGATGATCGCCAGTGAGCCGGGCGCGCCGCTCGACCTGACGACGCAGTACCTTTCGACGTACCACTGGCATCCGACGCCGGACGGTTACAGCGGCTTTGTCCCGCCGCTGCGCGGTGAGATTGCGTACGAGATGCAGTCCATTCCCAGTGAACGCGCAATCAGTCTGCTTCAAGCGCTCGGTGTGCAGTACCTCATCGTTCACGGCGATCAACCGGGCGCTGCAAATGATCTGCAACTCGCGCAGCAATTTGGCGGCGATTATGTGTACCGCGTCGCGCCGCGCGCGCAGGACGCGAGCGCGCTGACGGTGCGCCTCTATCTTCCGCAGCCGGCGGCGCCGAGCCAGAGCTACTTCGCTTACGTCATCGTGCAGAACCGTGACGCGCGCAGTTTCGCGATCAAGCCAACTGACGCGCTGCACGTTGACGCACGCTGGAGCGATGGCACGACCCAGCGCGTTGAAGCAACGCTGCCGCTGGTCACGACGAGCGTGTCGGTTGTCCCAGTCCGGTTGACCGCGCCGCCGCGCGCGGGAACGGATCGCCTAGACCTGCGCGTAACCGGCAGCGCGACCGGAGAATGGAATTTGTCGGGGGATGTGGCGGCGCAGGAAGGGGAGCCGGCACACCAGATTGTTCTGCCGGCGCGCGTAGCATTGAGCGCGCCGCTGAAATCGTCCTACGCGCCGGGTGACGCGGTGGACATCAATTTGACCTGGCAGCCGCTGAACAAGATCGACGCGTACTACAGCGCGTCGGTGCGCGTCGTGGACGCGCAGGGCAACAAAATCGCTCAACAAGACCGCGAGCCGGCGGGGCGGACGTTCTTGTGGACGCCGGAGGTCGCCGTGCCGGATCAATTCGCGCTCATGCTCCCGCGTGATCTCAAGCCCGGCGAGTGTTCCATACAGGTCTTGATGTACCAAGCCGATCAGGGGATTGCCGCGTTGCTGCTCGACGGACAAAACGTGCCGCGCGAGACAATTACGCTCGGGACATTTAGCGTGAAATAAAGAGACCTTCGGGACGCGCGCCCCGAAGGTCTCTTCATCCTTCATCTTTCATCTTTCTGACTTTAATTCTGCCCCACCTGCGATTTCAAATACGCCTCGATGAATTCGTCCAGTTCGCCATCCAGCACCAGATCGGTGCGCGCGGTTTCGTGTTCGGTGCGATGGTCCTTCACCATCTGGTACGGATGCAGCACGTACGAGCGAATCTGATTGCCCCAGCCGGCTTCAACGTGCTGTCCTCTCAGCCGCAACCTCTCCTGCTCTTTCTTTTCGATTTCAAGTTCCACAAGCCGCGAGCGCAGCACCTTGAACGCGCTCTCCTTGTTCTGCAACTGCGAGCGCTGATTCTGGCACGTGACGATAATGCCGGTGGGGAGGTGTGTCAGCCGCACCGCGGTCGAGACTTTTTGCACATTCTGCCCGCCGTGTCCCGACGCGTGGTAGATGTCGATCTTGACGTCTTCCGGCTTGATCTCGATCTCCACCGCATCTTCGATCTCCGGCATCACTTCGACCAGGACGAACGAGGTGTGGCGGCGATGGTTCGCGTCGAACGGCGAGAGGCGGACGAGGCGATGCACGCCGCGCTCGGCTTTCAGCCGCCCGTACGCGTACTCGCCGACGATCTCGATGGTTGTCGATTTGATGCCGGCTTCATCGCCCGGCATCTCCTCCAGGATTTCCGTCTGATATTTTCGCAAGCCGGCATAGCGCAGGAACATCCGCATCAACATCTTCGCCCAGTCGTTCGATTCCGTGCCGCCCGCGCCGGCGTGGATCGAGAGGATCGCGTTGTTGTGATCGTACCGTCCCGCGAAGAGCAGGTTGAATTCCAGCGCGGCGAGTTTCTTCTCGATCTCGGCGACCTCGCGCGCGACCTCGGCGCCCATCGCGGCGTTATCATCTTCCATCGCGAGATCGAGCAAGCCGGCGGCGTCGCGCGCGCGGCGCTCCAGATCGCGCCACGTGCCGGTCTCGTCCTTCAACGCGGTCAGGTCGCGCATCGCTTTCTGCGCGGCGATGTTATCGTTCCAGAAATCGCTTTGCCCCGACGCGTGCTCCAGTTCCGCGGCGCGCTTCTCTTTGCCCGCGATGTCAAAGACGCTCCAGGAGCGAAGCGATGTGCGCGTTCATTTCAACGAGTTTTGATTTGAGGTCTTCCATGCTTTACCCCATTACCCACAAAGACACAAAGGCACGATGAGATCAAAATCTTTGTGCCTTCGTGTCTTTGTGGTGAGATTACTCAAACAATCCTTCCACAAATTCCTTCGCGTCGAACTCGGCAAAATCGTCGATCGCTTCGCCGGCGCCGATGAACCGGATCGGCACGCCCACCTCTTTCGCGATCGCAAAGACGATGCCGCCCTTCGCGGTGCCGTCGAGTTTGGTCAGAATCAACCCGGTGAGCGGCGTCGCGTCCTTGAACGCGCGCGCCTGCGGCAAGCCGTTCTGCCCGGTGACCGCGTCGAGCACCAGCAGCGTTTCGTGCGGCGCGGCCGGATCGTTCTTCTTCAGCACGCGCGCGATCTTCTCCAGCTCTTTCATCAAATTGAACTTGGTTTGTAAGCGCCCCGCGGTATCCACGATGAGATAGTCGGCGTGCCGCGCGTGCGCCGCCTGCCACGCGTCGAACGCGACCGCGCCGGGGTCCGCGCCCGGCTGATGCGCGACCACGTCAACGCCAACGCGCTGTCCCCAGATTTTCAGTTGCTCGATGGCTGCCGCGCGGAAGGTGTCCGCCGCGGCGAGAATCACTTGCTTGTCCTGCGCGCGATAGTGCTGCGCCAGTTTCGCGATACTGGTCGTCTTGCCGGAACCGTTGACGCCGACGACGAGCACGACGGTTGGAAGTTGGACGCTGGAGGTTAGAGGTTGGACCTTGGACGTTGGAAGTTGGAGGATGGCAAGGAGTTCCTCCTTCAGCATCTCCTCCACGCGTGTCGCCTCGCGCACGTGCTCTTTCTCCGCGCGCCCGCGCAGTTGCTCGACCAGCGCCACGGTCGTTTCCACGCCCACGTCCGCGGCGATGAGTGTTTCCTCAAGTCCCGACCAAAATTCTTCGTTGA
>JBBIJS010000033.1:0-5683 GCA_037445855.1 Chloroflexota bacterium
GAATTCTTCTTATCCGGCGTGGCAGCAATGCCCGCCTTGTTTTTTCTCAAATGCTTTTGTCAATCCGTCGTTTCTGTGTTACAATCGTTCCCTGAAAGGAATCGAATGGGTTTTCTTGATCAATTGAGTTCCACGCGGCGCTTTGAGCGCGCCTATGCCGAACACCTCGTTCAGCATCTGCAGGCGCTGCCGTGGCCGGGCGCGCCCGCCGAACTGGAACGTGAGTGGATCGAGCCGCGGGGCTGGCACGTCGCGTTGGCGCAAGGGCCGCGCGTGCTGCTCACCGGCGCCGGCGGCGCAGGCAAGACCACCGCGCTCGCCGACCTGGCGCTTGCGCATGCGCGCGCCGCGCTGGCTGGCTCGAAGACCGCGCGGGCGCCGGTTTTCTTTGCCGCGCGCGACCTAGCGTCGTCCGCGCTGCCGCGCATCACGGATTTGCCGCGCGGGCTGTATCTGCCGGAACCGCTGGCGGCGCAGTGCCCGCGCATTTATTTTCCCGACCTGTTCGCTTCTGGGCGCGCGCTGGTTTTGATCGACGACCTCGACGCGCTGCCGGCGGAAGCGCTGCAAGCGTGGATCAAGGATTTTGGCAACGCGCAAATTGTGGCGACGGCACACGCCGCCGCGCCGGGGTTTATCGAAACGCGTCTGCCCGGTTTCCGCGACGCCGACATCGAAACGTACACGAACAAAGTCAATCATGAGTACGCCGACTTGTTCATCGCCGCGCTCAAAGCGAATGGCGTTCCGCGCGCGCTGACCGCGAATCCGCTGACGTTCGCGATGCTCGCGCGCGTGTGGCGCGCCGATCAACCGCTGCCGAACCGCCGCACCACCTTGTTCGATGCGTATGCGGCGCTCGTCTTGCAAGGAAATTACGAGACCGCGAAAATGCTGGAGGGCGTCGCGCTGGCAGTCCAACGCGGGCGCCCGGCGTCCGAGGAGTTTCTGTCCAAGGCGCGCGGCTTTATGAAGCCGGCTAAGAATAAGAGCGCGGAGTTCGTCCACGAATTGTGGCAAGCGTATTTCGCGGCGCGCGCGCTGCGGCAAGCGCCCGAGCTGACGCCGCTGTCCGAACATCTGGCGGAGCCGGACTGGTGGGACACTGCGCTCTTTTACGCCGGGCTAGGCGACGCGAGTGAATTAGTTGAGACGCTCGTCGCGCGCGGCAATGTTTCGCTCGCGGGTTACGCGGTCGCGCACGCGCAGGGCGTACGCGCGGAACTGCGCGATTCCGTGACCCAGGAATTGCTCCGTCGCGCGTGGGACGGCGATGGCAGCGCGATTGCCGCGCTCGCCGAAATGAACAGCGCGGTCGCCGTCGATTGGTTCGCCAAGCAACTCAAGAACGCGGAACCCGCCGTCCGCGCGCGCGCGGCGGAGATTTTGGGCTGGCTGCAGCTCGATCGCGGCATTGAGTATCTGTTGCCGCAGCTGCGCGATGTGAGCGCGGACGTGCGCGACAAGGTCGTGGAAGCGCTGGGACGTTCGCGCACCGACCGCGTGATCGAGCCGCTGCTGGTCGCGCTGCGCGGCGACGCGCGCGTGGGCACGGTCGACACGCGGCTGCGCGTCGCGGCGGCAAAGGCGCTCGGCGACATCGCGTCGGACAAAGCCGTGCCGGCGCTTATCGTCGATCTGCAGTTGGGCGAGCCGGCAGTGCGCCCCGTCGCGTCGGACGCGCTCAAGCGGATCAGCAGTCCGCTGATGCTCAAGCCGCTCCAGAGCGTTCTGCTTTCCGGGGATGAGGACGCGAGAAAGTACGCGGCGGAAATTCTGCCGCTGCTCGACGGAAAAGGCTAATATCTCAAATGGACACCTCCCTGCTTGCGCCGTGGCGCGACCTCTCTATCGTGTGGCTGGTTTTGCTGACGATGATTTTCGTCGCGGCGCCGGGCGTGGCATTCTTCTACGCCTTGCGCGGCATGCGCGCGCTGAATCGCTGGCTGCGCCTGCCGTTGTTGAACGCGCAGTTGTGGGCGCTGCGGATCGAATACGGCACCCAGCGCGTGTCGAAATCGATCGCCGCAGTGCCGATCCAACTGCACAGTCGGGGCGCGCAGGCGCGCGTCACGCTGCGCGGCGTCATCGATTACCTGCGGGGATTCTAGGAGGAAGCGATGCAGCAACAATTTGACCGTCGCGAAATGATGGCGCGCGCCGGCGAGATCGCCAAAGCAATCCGCCAGAGCGAAGCGTATCCCGCGCTGATCGGCGGGGTGGCGGGCGGCATCGCCGGCGCGATGATCGCCGCGCTCATTGCTAGCCGCGCGTCACCGCGCGGCGCGGATTCGCCAGCGCGCGGCGCAAAAGCAGCGCGCGGCGGCTGGGCGCTGAAGGATGTAGTGCAATTGTTGACGGTGGGGGCGACGCTGTTAAGACAAGTGCAGAGTTGGCTCAAGGAGCAAGAGCAAAGGTAGCGCGGAATTCAGGGTCGGATGAATCAGCAGTGGCGAGTCGTCCTGAGCGAAGACGGAGGACTCGCCGCTTTTTTATTGCGCCGCGCGGCGCGTGGAACAAACCGCCCGGGAGAGCTACGCCTACCGTCGTCGCCGGTCGCGTGAAGCGTCATCCTCCTGAAGCACCAGCGTCAAGACGAAACTGACGATGCTCACGACCAGGGCGCCGAGGAACGCTGCCCAGAATCCATCGACGATGAAAGCGATGTGAAAGTACGCGGCAAGCCGTCCCGTCAGCGCGAGCATCAGCGCGTTGATGATCAGCGTAAATAAACCCAGGGTGAGAATCAACAAGGGGCAGGTGAGCAGGGTCAGCAACGGACGTACCAACGCGTTGACCAAACCGAAAATGAACGCGACCATCGCGATGGTGGTCCAGTCACCTTTGAACGACAAACCGGCGATGCCCACTTGTGTTGCCGCGTACAGCGCGACGGCGTTGATGATGAGGCGGATCAGAATATTTCGCATCGGGTCTCCTCCTTGGCGAAATCTGGAAAGTCGGGCGTCAGATTCCTCACGCGCGTTCGAATCGATAGCCCAGGTCGCGCTCGGTGTGGATGTAGCGTGGCCGATTCGGCGGCTCATCGAGTTTGCGGCGGAGATGGGAGACGAACACCTTTAGATAATTGACTTCGTGCTCAAACCCCTCGCCCCAGGCGTAGCGTAAGAGGGTTTCGCGCGTGGTGACGCGCCCTTTGTGCTTGATCAGACATTCCAACAAGCGCCATTCTTTCGGCGAAAGCGCGACCGGACTGGCGTTGACGCGCACGCTGCGCGTGTCGAAGTCCACGCGCAAGAAACCATCTTCGTACGCCGGTTGCTTCCCGGCAGCCACCATCATCCGGCTGCGGCGCAGGATCGCGCGAATGCGCGCGACCAATTCGTTGTTGTCGAAAGGTTTGGTCACATAGTCGTCCGCGCCATCAGTCAGACTGTCCACCTTCTGCTTCTCGGCGGAGGACGCCGTCAGCATGACGATCGGCACGCTGGAGATCTCGCGCAGCTGCCGGCAGACTTCGGTGCCTTGCTTGTCCGGCAGCATAATGTCCAGCAGCACCAAATCGGGATGCGCGTCGTATGCCTTACGCAAACAGTCTGCGCCGCGGGTCGCTTGGATCACGTTGAATCCTTCTTCCTGCAGCAGCGCGCTCAGGACGGTCAGCAGCGATGAATCGTCGTCGGTGATTAGAATCGTATCCTTGGTGGTCATGGGTACCTCCGCAAGGTGAAATGAAAAGTCGCGCCGTGAGTCTTTCCAACGTCCAGCCAGATTTCGCCGCCCATTTCAGTGACCATGCGCCGGGCGATCACCAGTCCCAGCCCGTGTCCCTCCGTGGGCTGCCCGCTTTTTTTGGAGGAGCGATAGAACGGCTCGAAGATGCGCTCGCGGTCTTCGCTGGGAATTCCATCCCCCTGGTCGTGGACGGCGATATCGATCCACTCCGCGTTGCGCGCCTGAATCTGGATCGTGACCAAACTGTGGGGAGGCGAGTAGTTCACCGCGTTGTCCAGCAGATTCCGCAAGACATTTTCGAATCGCCAGGTGTCCGCGTAGGCGAGCGGCTCCGGCTTGGAGGACCTGGCACGGAAGTGATGGCCGTGTTTCTCACCCTTGAAGTTGTGGACGAGACGGCGCGCCAGCGTGACGGGGGAGACGGGCTGGAGTTGCAGCGGCTGCGGCGACTTGACCGCCCCTTCCAGATCGAGGAATTCATTCGCGAATTTCTTCAGGCGCGCGCCGTCGCTGCGAATGACCCCCCACAACTCGGTACGCCGCGCGGTCGATAGATTCTGCCGCTCCAAGAGCTGCAACGCGCTGAGCACGGCGCTCAGCGGCGACCGCAGTTGATGCGCGACCATCGTCAAAAAACGTTCGTACGATTGTTTCGCTTCTATTTCTTGCGTGCGGTCCCAGAACGCGCCCACCGCGCCGCTCACTTCGCCTTTTTCGTCAAACAGCGGCGCGACGGCTTCGGCGACGGGGATCAGATGCCCGTCGCGTGCCCTCAACTCCCTGCCTTCCGAATCGTAGACCGATTCTTTTCGTTCCAGCGCGGTCTGGATGAGCGGTTCGGGATCGCCAAAGACGTGCTGCCACGCTTTGCCTTGCACCTCGCTCAGCGTCCAGCCCGTGACGCGCTCCGCCGCGCGGTTGAACATCACGACGCGGCTCTGCGCGTCGGTGGCGTAGAGTCCGCTCAAACCGCTATCAAAGATGGCTTGGATTTTTCGTTGTTCGGTCAGGACATTCTGGAACAACTGGGCGTTGTCCACCGCGTTGGCGACCTGGTTCGCGATCGTCTGAAGCAAATCGATTTCGCTTTGTGACCAGGCATACGGGTGGCTGTGCGCGGCGGTCAGCGCGCCAATCACGCGATCGCGCGCCGACAAGGGCATGACGACCAAGGCGCAGATGCCGCGTTGCTGAAAATCCCGCCAGTCCTCCAGCGCGGCGCCGCGTTCGTCTGCCAGATCGTTAGCCAGTAACGGTGAACGCCTTTCGACCAAATCGTTGAAACTAGTTCCCAAAGTAATGGTTTCCCAATAGGCATACTCTGGACGCATCGCTTTGGCGGCGACAATGCGCAATTCGCGTCCGCGCAGGAGTCGCAGACTTGCCAAATCCAAATCCAAAAGTCTTTGCATCCATTCGACGGCAATATCGGCGACCGCGCGCAGGTCAAGACTTGCCGCGCCCGCCGCACTGAGCTTCGCCAAGCCGTCCAATTCCTTGACGCGACGCTGCATCTGAGTGAACAGATCAGAGTTTTCGAGCGCCACGCCGATTTGGTTGCACACATTGTCCAAAAGACCGATGTCTTCCTGATTGTAGCGGGTCTTGATTTTGCTGCCGACGAAAAGCGCTCCGACCGGATTTCCTTTCATCCGAATGGGCATACAAATGCCAGCGTGATACCCTTCCGCGCGTGGACCCGCAAAGCCGGGTTCGTTGTAAAACGCCACGTCGTCCACGGCAATCATTCTGCCTTCGATCGCGATGCTCCGCGTCAGAGGGTCGTCCAAGCCCAGTTGCCTCACCTGACTCAATAGATTATCGCTCAGTCCGCGGTACGCGACGAGGTTCAAGAACTGACGGCTCGCGTCATTCAAGCAGATCGCGACCCCGTCCATGCCGGTGATAGAGACGACTTGCTCACAGACCTGGTCGATGGAGCGGTCGAGTTCGAGCGGATGATTGAGAATGTTGGCGATCGCGTTCA
>JBBIJS010000033.1:5783-16222 GCA_037445855.1 Chloroflexota bacterium
ACCTCGGAGCCGATCAACAAGAAACAGCCGCCGCTTCCGCCGACCACGCGCTGGATTCCATCGAGACTGGACTGGAGGACGTTATCCAAGTCGAGCGAGCGGCTGATTCCGACGATGACCAGTGTCAGCGCGCGCAGGTCAGCCAGCGTTCTTTGGATGCGCTGCGCGTCGGCGTTCTGTGGGACGGCGAGTTCAGCAGGATGGCTCATCTTCCGGCTTTCGGAGCGACGAACAAAATCGGCGACTTATTTCGACAACATCATCACATAACTGTACACACGACTGAGCGGCGCGTGAGGATCAAGCCAAACGCTGGAGCTGCGAATGCCTTCGGGAGTGATTTGCCACGGCTGCGCCAGGTCGCGTAATTCAGCGGGGCTGCGGAAGTAGCCGTCGAGATTGGCGCTGCTATAAATTTGGCGAATCTCAATCAGGTCAGGGTCGGTGTTCCAATGTTCGCTGACGTTGTTCGTGAACAGCAGACTGCCGGGCGCTGCCCAATCGTACAGCGCCCGCCACGAGGCGCGCACCTTGTCGTCGCTCATCGCGTGAGCCAGATTGAAGAAGATGAAGCCGACCCGTCGCTCGGCGTCGAGGAATGCGCGCGTCACCGGCGAGTCCAAGAGGGCGCGCGGTTCCGCGGCGTCACACTGAAGATAGATCACGCTGGGATTACCTTCGATCAACTGTCGCCCGTACGCCACCGTCACTTGATCAATATCGCTATAGACCACCTTGATCGTAGGATCCACAAGGGCAGCCACCTGGTGCGTGTTGTCGCACGTGGGCAAGGCGGAACCAAAATCGATGATGGTGCGGATGCCGCGCGCGTGAAAATATTCGACGCCGCGCCCGACGAGCATACGCGCTTCGTGCGTCAATTGGATTGCCAGAGGAAATTTCTTTGCGACCTGATCGGCAAGTAAGCGGTCGATTTCAAAATTATGGCTGCCACCCAGCCAGTAATCGAGCATGCGGCCGGTGTTGGATCGCGTCAAATCGAGTTGCATCCCTTCCCCCTGAGTTTCATTATATCCCGATTATACGCCTGAAGCAAAAGAAAAGGTGCGGCGCACGAGTGCGCCGCACCGGCTCCACCGAACGGTCAATTTGCTATTATCCGAACCCGATCATCGAGCGGGAAATGACCAGTTTCTGGATCTGCGTGGTGCCCTCGTAAATCTGCATGATCTTGGCATCGCGCATGAATTTCTCGACCGGATAATCGCGCGTGTAACCCACGCCGCCGAAGATTTGGACCGCGTCCGTCGTGACTTGCATCGCGACATCCGGCGCGAAGGATTTCGCCATCGACGATTCCTTCATGCTCGGCTCGTCGTGATCGAGCAGCCAAGCGGAGCGCCAGCACAGCAATCGCGCGGCATCGATCTGGGTCGCCATGTCCGCGAGCATGAACGAGATCGCCTGCTGCTTGGCAATCGGTCGCCCAAACTGCTTGCGCTCCATACTGTACTGCAGCGCTGCTTCGAATGCGGCGCGTGCGATCCCGACCGCGCCTACGGCGACCATCGGGCGCGAGAGGTCGAGCGTCTGCATCGCGACGAAAAAGCCCTCGCCTTCTGCGCCGAGCAGATTCTCTTCCGGCACAACTACATCGTCGAAATGCACCTGGGCGGTGTGCGACGCGCGAATGCCCATCTTCTTTTCTTTCTTGCCCGGCTTGACGCCTTTCGTCGAACCCTCGACGATGAACGCGGTGATGCCGTCCGCGCCTTTGGCGGGATCGAGCGTCGCGAAGACGGTGTAGACGTCCGCGATGCCGCCGTTCGTGATAAAGTGTTTCGTCCCGTTGAGCACATAGCCGCCCGGCACTTTTTTCGCGCTCGTCTTGAGCGATGCCGCGTCGCTGCCGGCTTCCGGTTCGGTCAGCGCGAACGCGCCGAGCTTGGGCATCTTGTCTGGCTTTAGCTCCGTCAGCATCGTGAGATACTTTTTCTTCTGCGCGTCGCTGCCGGCGACCAGAATCGGCAGCGCGCCGAGCATGATCGCGCCCATCGAGGTCGCAATGCCGGCGCAGCCCCAGAACAATTCTTCTTGCACGATGCAGTTGGTCACCTGGCTCGTGATGCCCGCGCCGCCGAACTCTTCTGGGATTGCGTACGCCAATAGTCCAACCTCCGACGCTTTCTTGAGGACGGGCCAAGGGAATTCTTCGGTCTCGTCGTAGTGCGCCGCCACCGGACGCATCTCCTTCTCGGCAAATTCGTGCGCCATTTCCTTCAACCGCTGTTGCTCTTCGGTCAAATCAAAGCCAATCATGGAAAACCTCCTTCATTTCGGATTTCAGATTTTTGATTTCAGATTGACCAGCATCCAATTCAGCGCTCTGCAATCTTCAATCTGCATTTTTGATCACTCCCGCTTTTTCCAACTGCGCTATCTCCGCGTCTCCAAGTTTCAATCTCGTCAGCACCTCGCGCGTGTGCTCGCCCAGACGCGGCGGCGGGGTAGGCGCGTTCTGCGCGAACACAAACACCGATCCGATCTGCGGAATCTTGCCGATGCCCGGCACATCGAGCTGCGCGATCAGTCCGCGATGCCGGATGTGCGGATCGTCGAACACCGCGCTGAAATCGCGCACCGGCTCGATGCAAGCGTCCATCGTCTGGAACAGCGCGAGCCATTCGTCGAGCGCCCGCGTCCGGATGACCGCGGCAACGTCCGGGACTGCCGCCGCTTCTTGCTGCCGCGCGTTCAAATCGTCGCGCCCAATCGCTTTGCAGAACGCCGACCAGAAATGCGGCTCGATCGCGCCGATCGTGATGAACTGACCATCGCGCGTTTCGTAAACGTTGTAACACGCCATCCCGCCATTCAATTGCATCTCGCCGCGCACGGTGGGCTTGCCCGCCGCGTACGCGCCGCCGATCATCGTCCCCGCCCACGACAGCGCGCCGTCGAACAGACTGACGTCGAGGTACTGCCCCGCGCCGGCTTTGTCGCGGCTAATCAGCGCAGCGAGGATGGAGATCGCCGCGAGCATTCCGCCGGACAGATCGGCGATTTGGACCGCCGGGGGAATCGGCGGACCGCCGGCGGCGCCGTTGGCGGCGAGCAATCCGTTCAGCGCGATGTAATTCAAGTCGTGCCCGGCGCGATCTTTATATGGACCGCTCTGCCCGTAGCCGCTGAGCGAACAGTAGACCAGGCGCGGGTTGATCGCACGCAGCGCCGCGTAGCCGATGCCCCATCGGTCGACTTGACCGGGGCGAAAGCTCTCGATGAACACGTCCGCGTCGCGGATGAGACGCATAAAAATTTCCTTGCCGCGCACGTTGCGGAAGTTGAGCGCGACGCTTTTTTTGTTGCGGTTGACCATCAGGTACGCCGCGCCGATTTTTTCGCCGGTCACCTTGTCTTCGATGAACGGCGGGATGAGCCGCATATAATCGCCCAGCCCGGGCGTTTCGATCTTGATGATCTCCGCGCCCAAGTCCGCCAACAGCATGGTGCAATACGGACCCGGCAACAAGCGCGAGAGATCGAGCACGCGAATTCCGTCGAGAGGTTTCATTTTATCCTTGTAGGGGCGAGGCATTCGCTCAACCCGGCTTTCAGGAAAACCGGGTCGGTATAGACCAAGCAAGCCGGTATTTCAGTCAAGACTTGGCGAATGCCTCGCCCCTACGCGATGTCGTGCGAATGCCTCGCCCCTACGCGAGATTTTGCATTACCATCGCGATGCCCTGCCCGCCGCCGGCGCACAACGCGATCACGCCGTATTCCGCGCGGCGATGCTTCAATTCGTACGCCATCGTCAGCAGCAAGCGACTGCCGCTCATCCCGACCGGATGACCGAGCGCGATGCCGCCGCCGTTCACGTTCAGTCTGTCCGGATCGAGCTTCAGCTCGCGGATCGTCGTGACGATCATCACCGCGAACGCTTCGTTCACTTCCCACAGCGCAACGTCTTTTTGCGCCAGCCCGGCTTTTTTCAGCGCGACGGGAATCGCGACAACCGGCGCATAGCCGGTGATGAGCGGATCGACGCCGACGACTGCCCACGATACGATTTTCGCGAGCGGTTGGATGCCGAGCGCGCTGGCTTTCTCGCGCGAGGCGACGAACACCGCGCATGCGCCGTCATTCATCGTCGACGCGTTGCCCGGCGTGATCGTGCCGTCCCGCTTCCACTTGGGTTCGAGCCGCGCAAGTTTCTCTAGCGCTGTGTCCGCGCGCGGACCCTCGTCTTTGTCGAACACCCGCGTGCCTTTGCGAGCCGGTAGTTCCATCGGCGCGATTTCTTCGCGCATCCGCCCTGACGCGGTCGCCGCGACCGCGCGCTGATGCGAGACGAGCGACCACTGGTCTTGCTCCGCGCGCGATACCTCGAACTTTGCCGCCATGTTCTCCGCCCAAATCCACATCCCGCCCGCGCCCGGGTCGTCCGACAACTCCCACATTCCATCGATCAAGACTTGCGGACCCATCCTGACGCCCCAGCGCGCGCCGCGAATGAGGTACGGCACAGTGCTCATCGATTCGACGCCGCCGGTGAGCACGAGATGCGCTTCGCCGGTCAGGATGTTTTTCGCGCCCCAGACCGCGGCTTCCAAGCCACTCGCGCACTGACGATTGATCGCGATGCCCGGCGCGTCCGGGGGAATGCCCACGCGCAGCGAGCAAAAGCGCGCAATGTCCGGCGCGTCGCTGCCCTGGAATACCTGCCCGACAATCGTCTCGTCGATTGCGCGCGGATCGATTCTCGTTTTGGCAAGCGCGGCGCGGAACGCGTGCTCCAGCAGCGTCGGCGCGTTCACCTCGCGCAAACTCCCGCCGAACGAGCCCATCGGCGTGCGCGCGCCGTCGATTACGACTACATCGGTCATCATGCTTCCCAGGTCAAGTAAACAAGTACACAGGTAAACAAGTAGACACAGTACATCACATATTCGGTGAGGAGCCAGCGCTCTCTAGCGCGCCAGCGTCAAAAACAAGCATTTTCCGTGACGTAGACGGCGTTAGAGAACGCCTTCTCCTCAAATCTGTGATGTACTGAGACAGGTTTGTGCCTAACTTGTTTCCTTGTTTCCTTGCTCACCTGCCTACTTCACGTTCGCGACAATCGCGTCTTCCAGCGTCTTGGTGTCTTTCGTTTCCAGCGACTCGGCGGAATGGACGATGGTGCCGTTCGCATCGATGACGACGATGGCGACCGGACTCTCGACGCCGAATGCTTTGTAGACTGCCTGCGACGGATCAAAGATCGCTGGGAATTTTGCGCCCATCTGCATCATGAACGATTTCGCCATCGAGACGCTGGGTAGTTTGTACGAGACGGTGATGATCTCAGTTTTTTCCCGATGTTTCTTCCACATGTCCGTCACCGCTTTGATCTGCCCCGGGTCGATACGCGTGCTGGAAAAAATCAGGACGACCGGCTTCTTGCCTTTGTAGTTTTCCGAATTGACTTCGGGTCCGGTCAGGTTCATTCCCTTGAACGCTGGGGCAGGCGTGCCCGCTGTCAAAAGCGCCATGTCAACCTCCTCTGTCCGATTTTAGATTTCAGATCGATGATTTCAGATCGAAAGACAAATCTGCGCCATCCACTCACCACTACCCACTGACCACTATCCACTGCCCACTCTCCGCCGATCGCGCAACCGCGTCGATGACTTGCTGCGCCGCGAGACCGTCCGCGAAATTGCTCGGCACATCCAACGCGTCGGCGTCCGCGCGGATCGCCGCGAAGAACGGATCGGTCATGCCGCGGAACGCGGACGCCAGCGACCGCGCGTGATCGGGCGACTCGAAGCCCGCGCTCAGACGCGGCGCGATTTCGAGTTCGGTGAATTGCTTTTCGCCGCGCCGCGCGGCGGAGAGCGAGCCGATCCAGTTCGCGCGGTTGCCGGGGTCGGCGTCGAACACGAGTGCGCCCGCGCTGCCGTAGATTTCAATGCGCAGCGCATTGCCGCGGCCGATCGCCATCTTGGTCGCGTGAAAGATCGCCTGCGCGCCGCTCTGCATCTCCGCGACGAACGACGTGGCGTCGTCCGCATCGACCGCAACCATTTCTTTTGTCGCCGGATGCGGACGCTGCCGGGTAAACGTCGTCAGATGTCCCGCCACGCGCGCGAAATCGCCGACCCACCACCGCGTCAGATCGATGAGGTGCGAGCCGAGGTCGCCGAGGGTGCCGGTGCTGGATTCGGCTTTGCTCATCCGCCACGCGAACGCACGCGCGGGATCGAGATACGAGGCGTGCTGGTACAGCGCGATCACGTGGTAGACGCGACCGACAAAGCCGGTCTCGATCAATTCTTTGGCGCGGCGCGCCGCGGGCATCGCGCGGTAATCGAACATCACCAGATGCTTGCGCCTGCGCGCGGTTGCGCGGGTCAGCATTTCGCGCGCTTCCGCTGCGTTCAGCGCCAGCGGCTTTTCGCAGATCACGTGCAGCCCCGCGTCGAACGCCGCCCGCGCGATGGGAGAATGGAGATTATTCGGCGTCGTGATGGCAATGCCATCCAGTTTTTCGCGCGCGAGCATCTCGCGCCAATCGGCGTAGACGTGCGGGATGGAAAATTTATCGGCGACCCCTTGGGCGTGCGCGGCGTCGCGTCCGCACAGGGCAGCAAGTTCAACCTCACCGCGCGACGCGAGACCGGGGAGGTGGAAACTCTCCGCCCAGAAGCGCGTGCCGATCACCGCGATGCGAAATCGGTCCGTCATTTACGCCCCCGCGCCAATCCGCCGATGACCAGATCGGAAAAGATCACGGCGATCTCGTGCGGCGTCAATCGTCCCGTCGGCGAATACCACTGGTACAGCCAGTTGCACATTCCGAGGATCGCGTGCGCGGTCATCTTGCTGTCCACCGCGCGGAAATCCTTGGAAGCGATTCCTTGCTTGATGATTTGCTCGAGGAGCCGCGCGTGGCGTTCGCCTTCACCGCGCACTTTCGAGTGCGTGCGTCCGCTCAGCACGCGGCGTTCCGCCAGATAGACCGTGTAAATATCGAGTTGCTCGCACAGCGCGGTGAGGTGCGCTTCGATCGCGCGATGTAATTTCTGATTGGGGGGATCGTGGGAGGCGACGGTCGCTTCGAGTTCCTGGGTCAGCGCGCCGGTGCTGCGCCCGAAGATCTTGTAGAGGAGTTCTTCTTTGCTGGAGATGTAGTGGTAGAGCGAGCCCTTTTGCAAACCCACCGCGTCGGCGATGTCCTGCATCGACGCGGCGTGGTAGCCCTTTTCCCGAAAGATGCGGACGGCTTCCGTGAAGATTCTTTCGTCCTGGCTGGCGGCGTCTGCGCTGACGCTCTTGCGCATGGGAGCTCCTTGCTGAAAGCGACAATCTACCGACCGTTTGGTAGATTTATTATAACACGCGCGCGGCGGAATTGTCAAACCGCGCGGGGCGCCCGCGCGACAAGCCGCCGGGTCGTCGCGACGAATCCATTTGACCTGCCCACGCGTTCTGATATAATAGCGACCGATGCAAAATATCGAGAGAAAACCATTGGGTGTGATCGACGCGTTGTCGAGCGGATTCGCTCTGGTCGCCCGGCGACCGTGGGTGCTCTTGCTTCCCATCGCGTTCAACTTGTTCTTGTGGCTCGGTCCGCAGGTCAACGCCAAGCCGATCTTCGATCAAGCCGTGGCGGTGCTCGACGCGGCCATTCCCGCCACGCCGACCGTTTCGCCGGAGGCGCAGCAAGGGCTGGACGCCATGAAAAGCGCGCTGCAAGCGATGGCAGACAATTTCAATATCCTGAATGTCGCCGCGCTCTTCGCGCTGGGCGTGCCGTCGCTCCTGGGATTGGAAACGCTTTCAACCAACCCGCCGAGCGCGCCGTGGTTTGTGGCGGGTGACATAGGAACGCTGCTGGCGTTGCTGGCGCTGTTCGCGCTGCTGGGCGTTTTGATCGCGAGCATTTATCTTGAAACGATTGCGCGCGCGATTCGCCGCGAGGTCCCGGCGCAGCCGTTCGCGCCGCGCGTCGCGCGAGCGTACTGGAATACCGGCGCGCTGATCGTCATCGCGCTGGCGGGGCTCCTTATGTTGCTTAGTCCATTCCTGATCGGCGCGACGGTGGTCAGTCTCTTCAGCCAGGGACTCGCGTCGTTCGTCCTCATCCTCGGGATGATGCTCGCGCTGTGGTCGATCCTCTACATGGCGTTCGCGCTGCCGGCGGTCTACGTGAGCGGATCGAACGCCGTCCAAGCGATCTGGAACAGCGTCGCGATCTTTCGGTACAATTCGTGGTCGGCGATGGGTTTGGTCTTTTTAGTTTATCTGATTCAGATGGGTTTTTCGTTCGTGTGGCAGGAATTTTTTGGCAGCGCCTGGGGCGCGTTCTTCAACGTGATCGCGAATGCGTTCCTGGGCAGTGGGCTGATCGCCGCGGCGATGCTCTATTACCATGATCGCTTTACCTGGCTGACCGAAGTGCGCCAACGCATCCGCCAGCAACAACGTCCGGTGATTAAAGGTTAGTCGAATGGCTAAGAAAAAAGCCGCAGAGAATATGGTCGAGCATGCGCCGGTCGAAACGTACGACGCGTCCAAGATTACCGTCCTGGAAGGATTGGAAGCCGTCCGCAAGCGCCCTGGCATGTACATCGGCTCCACCGATGTGCGCGGGTTGCATCATCTCGTTTTTGAGGTGGTCGATAACGCGATTGACGAGGCGCTTGCCGGCGCGTGCGACCGGATTGAAATCACAATCGATAAAGACAACATCGTCACCGTGGTCGATAACGGCCGCGGCATTCCGGTGGACGTGCACAAGCAGACTGGCAAGTCCGCGCTCGAAGTCGTGATGACGAAATTGCACGCCGGCGCGAAATTCGGACAGGGCGGCTACAAGGTCGCGTCCGGCTTGCATGGCGTCGGCGTCAGCGCGGTCAACGCGCTGAGCGAGTGGTTCGAGGCGACCGTCCGCCGCGATGGACAAATCTACCGTCAGAAATATGTGCGCGGTGTTCCCAAAACCGAAGTCAAAACGGTCGGCAAGTATCCCCAAGACGAACGCACCGGCACGATTCAGCGTTTCTATCCCGACAAACAAATTTTCAAAGAGATTGATTACAAGTTCGATGTGCTGGCGCAGCGTTTTCGCGAGATGGCGTTTCTCACGCGCGGCTTGAAGATTATTTTCCGCGACGAGCGCGACCAGCGCGCGATGACATTTTATTTCGAAGGCGGCATCACGTCGTTCGTGCGCTACCTGAACAAGAACCGCGGCGTGTTGCACGCGCCGTTCACCGTCGCGCGTGCGATCAACGGCTCGCAGATCGAAGCCGCGATCCAGTACACCGACGCCTACGGCGAATCGGTCTATACCTTCGCGAACAACATCAACACGGTCGACGGCGGGACGCACCTGACCGGCTTTCGCTCGGCGATCACGCGCACGCTGAACGATTACGCGCGCAAGAGCAACATTCTGAAGGAGAACGATCCCAACCTCACCGGCGACGACGTGCGCGAGGGACTGACCGCGATCGTCTCGGTGAAACTGGAAGAGCCGCAGTTTGAATCGCAGACCAAGGCGAAGCTGGGCAACGCGGAGGTCAAGACCCAGGTCGAATCGGTCGTCACGGAAGCGTTCAGCGGATTCCTGGAAGAGCACACGCGCGAGGCGAAAGCGATCATCGACAAGTGCCTCACGTCCGCGCGCGCGCGCGAAGCCGCGCGGCAGGCGCGCGACCTCGTCATCCGCAAGAGCGCGCTCGAATCGACGAGTCTGCCCGGCAAACTCGCCGACTGCTCCGAAAAAGATTCGGAGCGCTCGGAGTTGTACATCGTGGAAGGCGACAGCGCGGGCGGGAGTGCGAAGCAAGGGCGTGACCGCAAGTTTCAAGCGATCCTGCCATTGCGCGGCAAGATCATGAACGTCGAGAAATCGCGGCTCGACAAGATGCTGCAGAACGAAGAGATCCGCGCGATGATCACCGCAATCGGCACCGGCGTCGGCGATGGATTCGATCTTACCAATCTGCGCTATGGGCGCGTCATCATCATGACGGATGCCGACGTTGACGGCGCGCACATCCGCACACTGCTGCTCACGTTCTTCTTCCGCTACATGGAGGGACTGATCGAGCACGGGCATCTTTACATCGCGCAGCCGCCGCTCTACAAAGTGAAAGCCGGCAAAACGGAACAGTATGTTTTCGACGACAAAGACCTGGACTCGTTCAAAAAGAAAAACAAGAGTGACAAGTTCGATCTTCAGCGCTACAAAGGTCTCGGCGAAATGAACCCGGAACAGCTCTGGGAGACGACGATGAACCCGGAGAACCGGACGATGCTCCAAGTGGGACTGGAAGACGCGGCGGAAGCTGACCGCACGTTCGAGATGCTGATGGGCAGTGAGGTCGCGCCGCGTAAACGATTCATTCAGACGCACGCGAAGAGCGTAAGGAACTTGGATATATAAATCGAGACAAAACACAACGGCAGCCCATTCAACA
>JBBIJS010000034.1:0-2775 GCA_037445855.1 Chloroflexota bacterium
GCGAGATTCTTGAGCACCTCGTTGCCGAGCGCGCCCGCGCCGACGACCAGCACGCGCGCGCGCTGCACCTTATCGCGCTCCCACCACGAAATGAAATCGAACGTCGCGAGGCGGTCCTTCTTCAAGTTGGGAATGTGGAGCGGTTTCTCCGGGGCAGGGGGCAGCGGCGCGAGACCGGCGATATGCACGCGCCCCGCGCCGTTGTCCGGCGCGCGGCGCGTGCGCGCGGGCGACAGCTCTTTCGATTCTTGCAGCGCGCGGCGCGCGTGCGGGATCAACTCTTTCGCATTTGGATTGACGAACGTGCCAATGCCGGCGCGGATCTCGACGATGTTGACCGCGGCAAGACTTTGCAGCGCCTCGCGCACGGTCGAGCGACCGACCTTGAGTCGATCTATCAGGTCGCGCTCGGACGGCATCTTGGCGCCGGGCTTGATCGTTCCATCGGCGATGAGATTGAGGAGACGCTCCGCGACTGAACGCGCCAGCGTATTGTGAGCAACCGGTCCAATTTTCATCTGCGTTCCTTCTGGTCTACTGGTCAGACCACAGAACCAATTATATTCTATCGCCGGTATTTCTTTCTGCCAATAGTACCCGGGTACCAGCGAGCCGGCGCTTGAAAACGCCTGTTTTTCGAGGAGCGTGGGCGGTTTCAACGGCGCGAAAAATCCCACTATGCCGCGGAATCGACCTGTGGTATAATGCGCCGAGGTTGATAAAATGCCTCGTCAAACTAAACTCGTCTTCGATTTCGCCTCCGCTCTGGATCATCTCAAAAGCGAAACTCCATTGTCCGCTTCCGCCGTCAGCGCGTTGTCCAACGCGACCAAGCCGAACCGCGCGGCGTTCGCGCAAACGTGGGTGCGTCTGCCGGTCGAACGGCGGCAGCGCGTGGCGCGGCTGCTGGTGGACCTCGCGGAAAAAAATATTGAGCTGGACTACAACGTGCTATTTCGTTACCTGCTCAACGACGACGCCGCGGAGGTACGCGCACTCGGCATCGAAGGGCTGTGGGAGGACGAGGACGCCGCGCTGGTCAAGCCGCTGATCGGTTTCTTGCGCAGCGATCCGGACGCGCGCGTGCGCGCCGCCGCGGCGGATTCGCTCGGTCGATTCATGCTGCTCGCGGAATACGGTCGGCTGCCGCAGTCGCCGCACGCGGATTTGATCTTCGAAGCGCTCCTCGCGAGCGTGCGCGGGGCGGCGGAAGACCTGGACGTCCGCCGCCGCGCGGTGGAGGCGCTGGCGTACTCCAGCCGCGACCCGGCGCGGGATGTGATCGCCGCGGCGTACGTGGACGACGACGCGGCGATGCGGGTCAGCGCGGTTGTCGCGATGGGTCACAGCGCCGACACGTACTGGCGCAAGACCGCGGCAGCGGAACTCGATTCGCCCGACCCGCAGATGCGCTTTGAAGCCGCGCGCGCGGTCGGTGAGTTGGAGTATCGCGCGGCAGTCCCGCGCTTGATCGATCTACTGGATGATCCCGACCGCGAAGTGCAAATGATCGCCGTCAGCGCGCTCGGACAAATCGGCGGACGGCTCGCGAAAGACGCGCTCACTCAGCTCGCAGGGTCAGACGACCAAGTGCTGCGTGACCTCGCGGACGAGGCGTTGCAGGAGTTGCAATTTTCCAGCGACCCAAATTTTCTTCTATTCGATCTCGAGCTGGACGCCGAGGCGGATGAACTCGATGAGCTTGACGAACTCGAAGAAGAATCGGATGAGTGAGTCGGCGTAATCGATGGACCTGTCGTCGCTGGCATCGATCCTCGTCAACATCATCGCGCCGATCGTCCTCGTGGCGGCTGTCGGCTTCGTCCTCGCTCGCACGCTCGGCATCGACGCGCGCGCCCTCTCGCGCCTGATGTTGTATTTTTTTATCCCCGCATTCATTTTCAGTTCGACGTATCGGACAGCGCTCAGCGGCGAGTTCGTCTCCATTGGATTTTTTGCGGGGGCGATCACCGCGGTGATGGGCGTCGTCACGTGGCTGCTCATCAAGATCATGCGGTACGATCGGCTCACCGGCAGCGCGGTGGCGCTGGGAGTGCTTTTCGTCAATGCCGGGAATTATGGACTGCCGCTGATTCTATTCGCGTACGGTGAAGCCGGGCTGGCGCGCGCGGCGTTCTATTTCACCGTGAGCGCCATCCTGACGCAGACGCTCGCGATTTTCATCGCGGCGCGCGGACGCGCGAACGCGCGCGCGGCGCTGCTCAACGTTTTCAAGATGCCGCTCGTCTACGCGGTGGCGCTCGGCATGGCGTTCAACCTGGCCGGCGTTACCGTCGCGGAGCCGATCATGAAAGCGGTCGATCTCGCCGGCAGCGCGGCGGTGCCGGTGATGCTGACCATCCTGGGAATCGAACTCGGGCACGCGACGCTGGGGAATGACCGGCGGACGATCGGTTTGGCGACGGCGGCGAAGCTGGTGCTCACGCCGCTGGTCGCGTTTCCGCTCGCCGCGCTCCTGGGACTGCAAGGCGTGGGGCGCGCGGTCTCTATCATCGAAGCGTCGATGCCGACCGCGGTGATGGCGTCGATTGTCGCGGTGGAGTTTGACACGCGTCCCCAGTTGGTGACGAGTATCGTGTTCGCTTCAACCTTGCTCAGCATTGTTACGTTGACGGTGCTGTTGGGAATTCTGCGGTAGGGGCAGACCGCGTGTCTGTCCTGACCGGGCGACCACGCAGGATCGCCCCTACATGTTGTTGGGAATTTGGCGGTAGGGGCAGTCCGCGTGTCTGCCCTGACCGGGCGACCACGCAG
>JBBIJS010000034.1:2875-15943 GCA_037445855.1 Chloroflexota bacterium
GGCAGTCCGCGTGTCTGCCCTGACCGGGCGACCACGCAGGATCGCCCCTACATGTGGTTAGGAATTTGGCGGTAGGGGCGAGGCGACCGCGCCCCTACCAAGGATGTTGCCGTGAACGATATTTTCTTCGATCTCGAAACCCAAAAGTCGATCCAGGAAGTCGGCGGACGCGAGAATATCAAGCTGCTGCGCGTCTCGGTCGCCGTGACGTTTTCAACCGCGACGAACGCGTTCAAATCGTACAGTGAGAAAGAAGTGCCCGCGCTTGTCGCCGATTTGAAAGCCGCGGAGCGCGTCATCGGCTTTAACCTGTTACAGTTCGATTACCAGGTGCTCAAGTACTATTCGCCGGAGCGCTTCAGCGAGTTGCCGACGCTGGATTTGCTCGCGGACATTTACAACAAGCTGGGTTTCCGCATTGGACTCGACGCGCTCGCAGCGGCGACGCTGGGTGCGCGAAAATCCGCGGATGGGTTGACGGCGATTCGCTGGTTCCGCGAGGGCAAGCTCGACGAATTAACCGCCTACTGCCGCGACGATGTGGCGGTGACCCAGCGGCTCTTTGAGGCGGGGCGCGACCGGGGATTTGTCCAGTTTGTCGATCGGGATGGACAGACCAAGCGCGTCAACGTGAACTGGAAATAAACGCGGAGACGGTTCCAATCCAGATTTGCTAGGAAGGAAATTTGCGCTATAATGGTAGTTGTCGTGGCAGGGTTGCCGACTTACAACTACATAGCAGGTGATTCTGCGAACATCGCACAGACTCGTGATGGGGCTTGTCTGCGTCCTAGTTGCATGGTGGTGAAATGCCTTTCTCGGTCTGCTCGAGGCGGGCGTTTTTTGTATATGCTCCCCACAGCGGTTTCGTCGACCACGCGGCGCGTTACGAAAACGGCTTTTCGAAAGGAGGTGATTAGGGACAGTACCAAATCACCTACTGGCTCAAGGCAGAGTACGAAAAATTCAAGGAGGAGAAAGAATGCGTAACAAGATTCTCGTGATCTTCGCCTTACTCGTCGTAGCAACTCTCGTGCTGGGTGCGTGCGCCAGCCCGACCGCTGCCCCTGTCGCCAAGAAGAAAATCGGTCTGGTCACCGATACCGGCGGCGTGAACGACAAATCCTTCAACCAGTCGGCTTGGGCTGGGGTTCAGAAAGCCGGCACGGATTTCGGCTTCGACGTAAAATTCGTCGAATCTAAGCAGCCCACCGACTATGAAAAGAACATCGACCAATTCGCCACCTCGGGATACGATGTCATCGTCACCGTCGGTTTCTTGATGGGCGATGCGACGGCGGCGAAAGCCAAGCAGTACCCCAACATCAAGTTCGCGATCATCGACAACCAGTACTTCCCCACCAAGGGCGTCGCTTACTGCGATGAGACCAAGAAGGACTGCTACGCGGACGGCGGCTTGACCAACGTCACTTCGTTGATGTTCCAGGAAGACCAGGTCGGCTTCCTTGCCGGCGTGCTCGCGGGTGGAATGACCAAGACCGGCACGGTCTGCACCGTCTCCGGCATGGAGATTCCGCCGGTCGTCCGCTATGTCGTCGGCTACCAGAACGGCGCCAAGTGGATCAAACCGGACGTCAAGTCCCTGAACGTCTACATCCCCTCCTTCGTCGATCCAGCCAAGGGTAAGGAAACCGGCCAGTCGATGATTACGCAGGGCTGCGACGTGATCTTTGGCGTCGGCGGCAACACCGGCAACGGCGGTTTGCTCGCTGCGAAGGAAGCGAACTTGATGGCGATCGGCGTGGACGTGGATCAGTACAACACGTATCCCGAAGTCGCTTCCGCGCTGATCTCGAGCGCGCAGAAGAACGTCGACACGGCGGTCTACAACTATCTCAAAACCATCTCGACCGGGACCTCCAAAGCCGGCGCACTGACGGCGAACGTGCAGAACGGCGGCGTCGGACTTGCCCCTTATCATGATTGGGACAGCAAGATTCCGCAAGCCGTGAAAGACAAAGTCACCGCGGCGCTTGCCGGTCTGAAGGACGGCTCGATCAAGACCGGTTACACGCCGTAAGCCGGCGAACATCCTACGGCACGATTGCTCACGAAGGGTGCTGCGCTATTCCTAGCACAGCACCCTTTTGCAAAAAGTAGGGGCAGACCTGTGGGGCTGCCCAATCCTGGGCACGCACAGCGGTGCGCCCCTACCGCATCAACACCGCAGGGAGAATGAATGACGATAACCCCGCTCCAAATGGCAACCTTGCAAGCTGCTGGCATCACGAAACGTTTTCCCGGCGTCCTCGCCAACGACCACGTGGATTTCGATTTGAAGCACGGCGAGATTCATGGTCTCCTCGGCGAGAATGGCGCCGGCAAGACGACGTTGATGAACATCCTCTACGGACTGTATCAGCAAGACGAAGGCACAATTACCCTCAGCGGTCGCCCAACGAAGATTACTAGCCCGCACGACGCGATTGCGCAAGGCATTGGCATGGTGCATCAGCATTTCATGCTCGTGCCGCCGCTGACGGTCACTGAGAACATTATCCTCGGTCAAGAATCTCTCCAGCCCGCGACAAAATTCATGGGCCGCTTGTCCGCGCTCGATCGGCGCGGCGCGGCGGCGCGCATCCGCGCGCTGTCGCAGCAGTACGGACTGACGGTCGATCCCGACGCGTACGTCAAGGATTTGCCGGTCGGCGCGCAGCAGCGCGTGGAAATCGTCAAGGCGCTCTATCGCCGCGCGGAAATTCTCATTCTCGACGAGCCGACTGCCGTGCTCACGCCGCAGGAAGCCGACGAGCTGTTCGTCATCATGAAAGAATTGGCGCGACAGGGCAAAGCGATCGTTTTCATCACCCACAAATTGCGCGAGATGTTCGCGGTGGCGGATCGCGTTAGCGTCATGCGCGGCGGCAAGATGATTGGGACCGTGGCGCCGAAGGCAGCGACATCGGAAATACTCGCGGAGATGATGGTTGGGCGCAAGGTGATTTTGCAGATCGACAAAGCGCCGGCGCATCCCGGCAAAACGATCCTGCGGGTGAACAACTTGCAGGTTCAGGATGACCGTCACGCGACGACCGTGCACGACGTGTCGTTCCAAGTGTGCGAAGGTGAGATCCTCGGCATCGCCGGCGTGCAAGGCAACGGGCAGCGCGAATTGGTCGAAGCGCTGACGGGCTTGCGACGCGTCGTGAGCGGACAGGTGACGCTCGACGGACACGCCATCACGCACGCCCAGCCGCGCGAAATTACCAAACTGGGCACGGGGCACGTGCCGGAAGACCGGCACAAGCACGGACTCGTGCTGACCTTTTCCGTCCGCGACAACCTGGTGCTGTGCACGTACTACGAAGCGCCGTTTGCGAACGGCGTGGAAACCAATGAAAGCCAAATCGAGCGCGAGGCGCAGAAACTCGTCAAGGAATTTGACATCCGAACGCCCAGCACCGGCACGCTGGTCGGTTCGCTCTCCGGCGGCAATCAGCAAAAAGTGATCGTCGCGCGCGAGCTCGATCGCCCGGTGAAATTGCTCATCGTCAACCAACCGACGCGCGGGCTGGATGTGGGCTCCATCGAATTCATCCATCACCGCATTGTGGAGGCGCGCGACCGGCGCACGGCGGTGCTGCTCGTTTCGGCAGAATTGGACGAGATCATGTCGCTGTCCGACCGGATCGCGGTGATGTACAAGGGAAAAATTCTCGATACGCTGGAAGCCCAAGCCGCGACGCGCGAGCAACTGGGTTTGCTGATGGCAGGGGTGAAAGTTGGAGACCCCGCGCTTGCCAGCGGGGGAGGCGCGCATGTCTAGCCTCTCGGAAAATCGCGCGCCGGGAAGCGCGGAACGTTCAACGCTGCTCCGCATCTTGGACGCCCTCAGCATGCCCGCCCTCGCGACGCTGATGGCTTTCATTGGCGGCGGATTGATCATCTGGGTGACGAGCGGAAGTCTGGGCACGGTGGTGGCGGCATATGAAGGCATGATCGACGGCGCGTTTTTCAAAACGCGCGCCTTTAC
Organism: Chloroflexota bacterium; assembly: GCA_037445855.1. Lineage (GTDB taxonomy): Bacteria > Chloroflexota > Anaerolineae > UBA4142 > UBA4142 > DAIDTM01. Next base: position 6,873 of record JBBIJS010000034.1, read on the forward strand.
GGAAACGCTCGTCGCGATGACGCCCTATGTTTTCCTGGGGCTGGGCTTGGCGATTGGATTCAAAGCCGGCTTGTTCAACATTGGAGTGGAAGGACAATTCTACATCGGCGCGATTAGCGCCGTCTGGGCGGGCGTTCTGTTTCCCGACCTGCCCGCTTTTCTCCATTTGCCGCTGGTGCTGCTCGCGGGCGCGTTCGGCGGCGCGATCTGGGCGGGCATTCCGGGATTGCTCAAAGCCCGCACCGGCGCGCACGAAGTCATCACGACGATGATGATGAACTATATCGCGTTCCGCCTGACCGAATATCTCGTCAGCGATCCGCTGCGCGATCCGTACTCGAGCGCGGTGCAGACGCTCCGCGTCGCGCCGAACGCGGAGCTGTGGTCGCTGTGGCAGATTCCGGAGAAATTGAGCGACCCGCTCAACGCGTTGGGTGTGGCAATTTTTTTCATGGTCATCGGTCTCTTTGTGGCGCGCTGGCTCATCGGGCAGCGCGGCTTGCGCGAGCATTTTGCGACGCCCGCGCAACAGCGCATGGCGATCCTGGGAATCGCCGCGGCGATCGGACTCGTGGTGTTTCTCGCGCTGCCGCCGCTCTCGCGCATCTGGTGGCCCTTCAGCGACCAGTACGATCGATTGCACATTGGATTCCTCATCGCGCTGGCAGCGGCGGGGGGGGTCTGGTGGTTGATGTTCAAAACGACGCTCGGCTTTGAAATGCGCATGGTCGGAGCGAACCCGGACGCGGCGCGCTACGCCGGCATCAACATCTCGCGCAACATCGTCATCACGATGGCGCTCTCCGGCGCGCTGGCAGGTCTCGCCGGGACCGGCGAAGCGCTCGGCGTGATCAGCTGCCGCTGTCTGCCGCTGTTCTTCTCCAGCGGCTATGGGTTCGACAGCATCGCGCTGGCGCTCCTCGCCAAGAACAATCCGATTGGCATCGTGCTTGCCGCGTTCCTCTTCGGCGCGATGCGCAACGGCGCGGACTTGATGGAATTGAACTCGGGCGTATCCAAGTACGTCATCTCGACGATCCAGGCGCTGGTGCTCTTGTTCGTCGCCGCGCCGGCGATGGTGCGCTATCTGCTGCGGATGCGCGCGACGCGCAAGCCGGAAGAAGAAGCGCCGCTGACGCGCGGGTGGGGAGCATAAAATGGCAAACTCGACAGGGCGCGTATTACCCAAACGCCGCGGGCTGGGCATCGGATACCGGCAGTTGATCAACCTGGCTTTCGCGGCGAGCGCTGCCTTCGCCGTCTTTCTGCTATTCAACGCGATCATCGGCGGCAAGTGCGATTCCAAATGCGTCCTCGATACGATGAACCAGGCGGTGCGCTACGCGGCGCCGATCGCGCTGGCGGCGTACTGCGGCTTGATGTGTGAGCGCGCCGCGGTCATCAATATCGGCATCGAAGGGATGATGCTGATGGCGGCGATGGTGGGGTACGGCGTCAACGTGTACGCATTCACCGCGCTAAAGCAGAGCGGGATGGACGTGGCGACCGCCGGGGATGTTAGCCGCCTCCTGGCGCTTGTCCTCGCGATCCTCTCAAGCGGATTGCTGGCTCTCCTGCACGCGGTCGTCTCAATCCGTTTCAAAGCCGATCAAATCATCAGCGGCACGGTCATCAACATTCTCGCGCTCGGCTTGACGGGATACTTTTATCGGCAATACCTCGCGCAGGACATTCCGCCGGGACCGGGAACTTTTCCGCCGTTCGATATTCCGTTGCTGTCGCAAATTCCGGCTCTGGGTGCGATCCTTTTCACGGGGCAAAAGCCAATCGTTTACCTGATGCTCGTCTTCACGGCGCTGATCCATTACGTTCTGTTCTACACGCCGTGGGGATTGCGTACACGCGCGGTCGGCGAGAATCCGCGCGCGGCGGACACGCTCGGCATCAACGTCCTCCGCATGCGCTACATCAATGTGCTTCTGGGCGGCGTGCTTGCCGGTTTTGCCGGCGCGTGGTTCACCCTGGAAGCCGTGGACGTGTTCAATCCGCAGATGACGAACGGCTTGGGCTTTATCGGCTTGGCGGCGATGATCTTCGGCAACTGGTCGCCGCTCGGTTCGCTGGTGGGCGCGCTGATTTTCGGCATCGGCAATTCGGTCACGACGACGATCAGCATTTTCCGACCGGACATTCCTTCGCAGATTCCGCAGATGCTGCCGTACCTGTTGACGATCTTTGTGCTTGCCGGCTTTGTGGGCCGCGCGACGCCGCCGGCGGCGGATGGGCAGCCGTACGAGAAACAGTAAGGTGTGAGGAAAATTCTTTGGCGACGAGCGCCTGCCGTAACCCATTGCGCGTAATTTAGGACGCGTGCTATAATGCAAGGCAAAAGGAGTCGAGATGCAAAGATCACCGGCACGAATTCCGTTGGGTGAACTCGTGGGACACCCGGCGCGCGTCTTGGATCGCGTGGTGCGTGAACGCAAACCGATCCTTGTAGAAAAGAGAGGCAAGGTGCTGGTTCTGCTCACCCCGATCCGCGCGCGTTTGCCCAAGCAGCTCAAAAAGAAAAGCGCGGACCGCAAAGCATTTCTCGCCGCCGCCGGCAGTTGGCAAGACCTGGACACCGACAACTTGATTGCCGATATTTACGCCAGTCGCGAACGCTCGTCGCGTCCTCCGGTGCAACTGTGAAGTACCTCGTAGATACCGATTGGGTCATTGATTATCTCAAAGGGCGATCTCCGGTGGTTGACGAGCTCGCGCACATGGCGGAAGACGGATTGGCGATCAGTCTCATCACCTACGGCGAAATCTACGAGGGGATTTATTTCGCGCACGATCCGCGATCCAGCGAGGGTGGTTTTCTAAAATTCTTGCGTGTTGTCAAAGTCTTGCCCTTGAATCGTCCAATCATGAAACGCTTTGCGCGCTTGCGTGGAGAATTGCGCCGCACAGGTCAGTTGATTGGCGATCCTGATCTGCTTATTGCGGCAACTGCTCTGCAGCACAAACTAACACTCCTCAGTCGCAACCTCTCGGATTTTCAACGTGTCCCTTTCCTTGAACTTTACGCGCCAGCGCCCGCCACACGGCACTGAAACTCTCTCACATTCCGCCCCAGTATTTTGCCTGCCCATTCGCGTGCTCGCCGGGTTTGTGTGCCGCGCGACGCCGCCGGCGGCGGATGGGCAGCCGTACGAGAAACAGTAATGTTTGACGCGGTCACCCTCGCGGCGGTCGCCGACGAGTTGAACGAGAAAATTCTACACGGGCGCGTCCAGGAGATTGTGCAACTGGACGCGCGCTCTTTTGGTTTCGAGACCTACGCGCAGCACGCGCGGCAGTATCTCTTCGTCACCGCGCGCCCCGACGACGCGCGCGTCCACCTCGTCGCGCAGAAACTGCGCGCCAGCGGCGAAACGCCAGCGTCGTTCTTGTTGCTGCTACGGAAATACGCCGAGGGCGCGTTCATCGATTCCATCGCGCCGCTGCCGAACGAGCGCGTGCTCAAGATTCAATTCGATCACGCGGTGGAGGGCGTCTCCACGCTTGTCATCGAAACCATCGGCAAGTATTCTAACCTCATCCTCGTCGACGCGGGCGGCAGCGTGATTGACGCGTTCAAACGAATCCCCGCCGCGATCAGCCGCGCACGCGTCGTGCTTCCCAAGCACGCGTATGCGCCGCCGCCGCTCCAGCAGAAATTATCGCCCTCCGCTATGGACGCTGCCGATCTCGCGCGTGTGCTCGCGGAGAATCGCGGCGCGCCGCTCTGGCAGGCGCTGGTCAAGTCGGTCGCGGGGGTTAGCCCACTTTTCGCGCGCGAGATCGCGTTCCGCGCAGCCGCGCACACGAACGCGCCGGCCGATCCCGCGCACGCGGTGGCAATCCTCGCGACGTTGGCGCAATTGTCGCACGCGCCGTGGCAGCCCTCGCTCGCGTTTGAAGACGGCGAACCTGCCGCGTTTGCGCCGTACCGCATCACCCAACTGCCCGATCGACAAACGTTTGACCGCGTCAGCGCGGCGATTGAGGCATTCTACGGCGCGCCTGATTCCTACGCCGCCGCGAAAGAGCCGCTGCGCGGACAAATCGGCGCAGCGCGCGACCGGCTGGCGCGCCGGTGCGCCGCGCTCGCGCAAGAGCAAACGGCGCCGGAGGAAATCGAACGCCTGAAAACCAGCGGGGAAATGATTCTCGCCTATGCGTCGCAGATCGCGGCGGATGAGAAAATACTTTTGGCGGAGACGGCAGCCGGCGTGCTCAAGGTTCCGCTCGATCCGCAGTTGTCCGCGGTTGAGAACGCGCAGAAATATTTCAAGGAGTACCACCACGCGAAGGACGCCGCGGCGCGGGTACCGGCGCTGCGCGCTGCCGCGAACGCGGAGTTGGAATACGCGGAGCAAATGCTGAACGACTTGGAACTCGCGGAGAGCCGCGTGGAAATCGACGCGGTGATCCTCGCCGCGCATGAGGCGGGGCTGATTACCGCGGCGAAACCGCGAACCAAAGCGCAGGCGAGCGTGCCGCGGGTCTTTCAATCGCGCGACGGCTTCACAATTCTCGTCGGCAAGAACGCGCGGCAGAACGAGGAGGTTACGTTTCGCCGCGCCAAGCCGGACGATCTGTGGCTGCACGCGCGGAACGTCGCCGGCGCGCACGTGGTGATCGTCGGCGCCGGACGCGCGGCGCCCGATTCAACGGTGCAAGAAGCCGCGGCGCTTGCCGCGCAGTACTCGCAGGCGCGCGGCGACTCGCGCGTGGATGTGATTGTGACGCCGCGGCGGAACGTGCATCGCGTGCGAGGTGGTCGGCCGGGGATGGTGACGGTACGGGAGAGTCGAACGGTTGTGGTAAACAGGTAAACCAGTAGGCAGGTCAACAGGTACGATCAACGTGTTTCCTTGTCTCAGTACATCACAGATTTGAGGAGAAGGCGTTCTCTAACGCCGTCTATGTCACGGAAATCGCTTGGTTCTAGCACCGCCGCGCTAGAGAGCGCTGGCTCCTCGCCCAAATCTGTGATGTACTGTGTCTACTGGTTTACCTTTTACTCGTTTCCATTCATTCCACTTTGATCCGCGTCGCTTTCGGCGCGGTTTTTTCTTTTTCCTGCTTCTCCAGTTTTTCGATTTTGGCGTCTACCAGCGCGCGCACCGCCAGCAGCATCTCACGGTGCGCCGCGCGGCGATGCGTCTTGAATTCGTCCGGGAGCCATTCGCCATGCCACTCTTTCGCTTCCGCGCGGAATGCTTTGATGGTTGCCGCGAGATGGTCTTCCCAGGTCAGTTCTTTTTCTTCGTCGGTTTTTGGCATCGTCTTACTCCTAAGCAGGTGTCGGTGTCCACCGGCGTGCTCGCGCGGTGAACTCCTCAACGTATTGGGGCCAATCGTGTAGTGTCGCCGGGTCGAAATCCGCTCCATTCGGCCAAACCAGCGTGTGAACCTCTGGATCGATTTGGACTCGGTTGAATAGCGAGAGATCACGCAATGGGGCGTAGAGGTCGCCCGCCAGAATCGGTTTGAAATCTATCGTTTGCCAGATGTTGTCATTGAACTGTACGCGTAATGAATGAGGCGCAACGATCTCAAACGCTTTCACATAATAGATTGGATGAACCATGTCGCTCGTCTCCTTACGAAAGAGGCATAATGGGCAACGGGCGGTGTCCCGCCTGTAGACGTTCCCAATCAGCCAACAAATCTGGCTGGTGTAGTTCTGCCCACGCTTCGACCAAGCGCTGTTGACGCTTGGGCAGCGATCCAGAAATCAGCTCGACTGGATCGATGTTGTAGACCGCAACTTGATCTTGGTGATTAGCATGAAAGTGTGGTGTTGTGATGCGGTGCACCCGGTTCCGAAAACATCCGGATGATGCCAAAGAAGCGAGCGATCTCAGGCATGACTAGTCTTCTCTTCTCTCCGCCACGCACAGCAGCGACGTGCCGATCGGCAAATCCACGCGCGCGACCATCGCCGCTTCCGCGCGCCCGACGCCGCGCAGCACGCCGTTCAGCCAGGGCGACACCGGCTCCATTTCGACTTGGTAGGCGTCTTGATCGAAATGGTGCGAGCTCAAGTCCTTCTTCGCGCCCAGCCGGTTGCGCAGCAGAATCAGCGGCGCGGACATCGGGAAGACGAGAAAGAAACCGAACGTCAGCCGGCGGATGCGAAACCCGGCGCGCTCGACGCGCGCGCGTAGTTCGCGCGGCGTGTAGCGATGCTTATGCCCGTTCAGCACATCATTGTAACTCCACAGCCACTGGAACGCCGGCGTGGTGATCGCCAGCGTGCCGCGCGGACGCAGCACGCGGTACGCCTCGCGCAGAATCGCTTCGTCTTCGTCCACGTGCTCGATCACGTCGAGCGCCGTGACGAGATCGAACGACGCGTCCGGGAACGGGATGCCGCGCGTCGCATCGCCCTGCCGCACGTCATAGCCGCGCGCCTGCGCCATCGCCACCGGGCGCGCGTCCACTTCGGTGCCCTTGACGCGCCCATAGCGCGACAGATGATGGATCATATTTCCCGCGCCGCAGCCGATGTCGAGCACGTCGTTGTCGCGGCGCGAAATATTCGCGTCGAGTAAGTTCAAGAGCGACCAAGTGCGCGTGGCGAACCACCAATGCTGATCTTCCGGCAATTCTTTTACTGCCGGCGCGGTCGATGTTGCGAGTGTGGCGATAATTCAGACTCCTTGATTGACTGTGGATATTCTACACCGTTTCGCCATCGCGCGCAATGGCGACAGAACGGCAGACGCAAAGGACGCAAAGACAGTGATGAAATCCTTGCGTCCTGTGCATCTGCGCGGTGAATGCGTTTGCTACGCCTTGGTCATCCACCACCACGCGCCGGCGACGCCGAGCGCCGCGCCGGCGACTACCTCGATCGGCGTGTGACCGATCAATTCGCGCAAGCGCGTCTCGCTGATGGGATGTCCCTGGAACAGCTCGTCGATGATTTGGTTGAGGATGCGCGCCTGGATGCTGGCGGCGCGGCGGACGCCCGCCGCGTCGTACATCACGATGATCGCAAAGACCAGTGACAGGACGAACAGCGTGGAGCTGGTGCCTTCACGGAGGGCGATAGCGGCGGTCAGCGCGCACACCGACGCCGAGTGCGACGACGGCATGCCGCCCGCGCTCGTGAGCAATCGCAAATTGAGCTTGTGCCGCCAGAGGAGCTCGACTAGGACTTTGAGAACCTGAGCCACCGCCCAGGAGATGAAGGTTGCCTGCGCGATGCGGTTCGCGAGCAGTTCGTTCACGCGTCTTCCTCGACATCCTCCGCGTCCACTTCACCGTTCGCTTGCGGCGCCAGTTCCTTGATGCGCAGTTCCGCCTGATCGAGCCGCGCGCCGCACTTCTTCGACAAATCCATTCCGCGCTGGAACAGCGCCAGCGATTCGTCGAGCGAGAGATCGCCGGCTTCCAGTTTTGCGACCGTGGCTTCGAGTTCGGAGAACAGAGCTTCGAAGGATGGGTCTTGGGGTTTTTCTCTTAGTTTTGCCATCAAGATGCCTTTGGAGAGGCGGGGCTTGTCCCCGACCTGACAGGGTGGGCGACGACCAGGGTCGCCTCTACCGAATCGTCTTGCGCGCGGCGAGCCGTCCCAGTTTGATCGCGACGTTGACGCCGGGAAACACCGTGCCCACCGCGTCCGCGCCGATGTCGAACAGCGCGTCGTTTTCGAGAACGCTGACCATCTTCTTCTTGATCTCACCGCTCTCGGCTTTCAGTTCACCGGTGAGTCCATCAAATTCCACCACCTGCTTTTTGTCTTTCGCTTTCCAGACGTACTCGATGGCGAAGACGGGACGATAGTACAGCGTCACTTCGGCGACGTCGATCTTTTCTTCGTGAATTTGGTCCGCCTGAAAGGTCTTCATCAACAGCGCGACCAGCTTGCGGACGACGAACGAGCCGCGCACTTCCGGCGCGACGACCAGCGTCCCGCCTTGCTCCAACGCGGCGATGGTCGGCACGACCGTTTTGGGGAAAGCCATATACTTTTCCAATTTCGCTTCCTTGCCGCTCGCGGCATCCAGCAGCAAGTCCTGCCGCAACTCCTCCACGCAATGCTCCAAGCCCTCCAGCGCGAACGTGCGGTTCTTGTCGCCGCTGACCGCGTGATCGGCATCGCCTAATTTCACCGCTTGCACTTCGGACGATACCGGCACGCGGTAGCTCGCGCGCCGGTCGTAGACGTAGCGCGCGGTGGCGGACGCATACCAAAAGGGTTCGAGCCGTTTCTGGATGGTCGTGATCTCAATGTCGTCCAGCTTGGGACGCTGGATGAGCTTTGCCATTTGACCAAACGCGTCGCCGCGTTTCGCCAGCGCCTTCTCCTGAATTTGCTCCGGCGAAAACGCCGCGGGCAGTTCGACGATCTGTTCGGTACCGAGATCGATTTCCATAAGTGTCTATCGCTCTGCGCGGCGCGAAATGCCGCGCCCTAGCCACACGAAACCGACGGCGATCAGCAGCAGTGGAAAAATTGGCAATGCGACTTGGAGATTCAGTACCTCGCGTAGCAGGTCCGCGCCGCCCAGTACCAATGCCAGCGCGCCGAGGGTGATCGTCAGTCCGCTGGTTGGAATCTGGCTCAGCCCGCGCGCCAAGTTCAGTCCGAGAAAAATAATACCGACGCCCACCGCGCCGCTGCCGGCGGGCAATCCTTGAAAGAGACTGGTCACGCCCAGCAGGATGAAGAACGCGCCCCACGCGGCGGTCTCGTAGCGTTTGTTCAATGCTCTGGCATCCGGCATATTTCCCACCCCTGTGTTCGGCGCGCCCAGTCTACATCAATTGCGCGCCGATCGCAAATACGCGCGGCGAAATCACCGCCGAGAGAACGCGTGGTAGCGGTAAAGGAATGCGCCCAGTGCGCCGAACAGCGCGGCGACGATCAGCGATACGACCAGCCAGCCGATCGCCCAGACGCCGGTGAACAACGCGCGCGCCGCCGGCTCCACGCTCGGCAGCAAAAAGCGCGGACCGAGGAAGAATGTCCGCGCGGCGAAGATGCTGGCGACGAATCCGATCAAGCGGCTGACCAGTTCCGCGAGCAGCGCGGCGAGCGCGCCGTCCAGCAGCGCGCTCAC
>JBBIJS010000035.1:0-15509 GCA_037445855.1 Chloroflexota bacterium
CGCGCGTAAAGCCGCGCGTCGCGGTGACGTGATCTTTTTCGACGTGGCGCGTCAGTGCGTGATAATCCGCGACGAGCAGAAAGACTTGGTACTCATCCTGCAAGCGCACGCGGTTCGCCAGCGTGCCAACGTAATGACCGAGATGCAACGGCCCGGTCGGTCGATCACCCGTGAGAATTCGTTTCTTGGTTGTCATGTTCTCCTCCTTCAAATGAAAAACCTCTCGCCGCTCCTCGACGCAGAACGCGTCTCGAAGGGACGAGAGGTCGAATCGACTCCCGTGGTACCACCCTGCTTAGACCGGCAAATAGAAATCCCCATCGTGATCCGATAGGGATTTGCCAGTCTCACTCATTGCAAGCACGCCGCTCTTCAGCTTGATGCTCTCTGCCGCGATAACGGGGGCGATTCCGGCGGAACGTACTCGGCAGGCAATTTGCCTTTCAGTCCGCGACTCCCCGGTCCATTCATCGTCGTCTTGCGTATCGCGTTCTCACCGCGTGCGGCGCGACTCTCTGAACGTTCAGCGGCGATTACTCGTCCGGATCAAAGTCACCTTGACCAATTGTTGGCGCAAGTATACTACGACGACGCGCGGTTGTCAAATCGTGTCGCGCGAGATGGCGGCCCAGCCGCAATGCCCGACTCGCCGATCTGCAATTCGGGTTACGCCGCGCCGGTGGCGCGCGCTCGCCGCGCCGCGAAAATGACGAGCACTAAGACAACTCCGCCGGCGAGGAGCAGCAGGTCTTCACCCAGCCCGGACTTTGGCAAAGTCCCGGTGCCCGGCGTGCCCGTGATCGTCGCCGTCGCCGTGATCGTGCCAGCGCCAGTCGCATTGGTTCCGCCGCCGACGAGCGGCGTGCCCACGAGCACCAGCGTCGCGGTGGCGGCCGGCGTATCGGTATCGGTCGGCGCCGGCGTCAGCGTAAAAGCGCGCGTCGGGGTCGTCACTGCCACGCGAACCGTCGGCGGGACGGAAGCGACGTTGAAGATTCTCGGGAGCACCAGAATTCCGCCCACCGCAATCAGTCCCAATAGAAGAATGGCGACCAAACCAATCGCGATGACGATGAACAAGCGGTTGGGTCCGCTTCCCCCGGGTGCAATTTCTGCCATGTGCTAGTCTCCTTTCGTGCGGAATGAAATACGCGCGATGAATGCGCCTCGCCAATGCGAGGTCGCGGTCAATCGATCAATTCCAAGTTTTCCCACGGGACGAACACGCGATCGCCCATATTCAGCATCACTTCAGCGCCCCACGCCGTGACGCCGCTCTCCAACGGGCGCGGCGAGTCGGGGATGCTGTCAATTTTTCCGATCCCCCCGCTGCCCGGTCCCGCGATGACGCGGACGCGCGCGCCCACTTCCGCGACCAGCGTCGCCGGGGGCAACGCGGTGCTGCCGCCGCCAGACGCCATCACCGGAATAAACACTTCGGGGCGCGGCGCGCTTCGTTTGCCGGTCGATGTGTGGATGGATGCTTCATCGCCGCTGCGCGAGCAGAGCAATTCGAAAATCGGCGCGGACATCGGACATTCGCCGAACCCGTCTGTGACGAGCGTGGGCAGCATCAACTCCGCCGCCAGTTCTCTGAGTTGCGGCGGCAATCCGCCGACAATCAAGCCGGCGACGTGCTCTTGCGCGGAGCGGCGAAGCGTTTCTTCGGTGACGCTCGCGCCGGCAATGAGAATCGCGCCGCGCGACACCACGTCGATCTTGTCTCCGCCGAGGATTGCGCTGGGCGTCTCAACCATTTTCTTGAGCACGCCGTACCCTTCACCGCCGGCGCCCCACACGCCTTGCGCCAGCGCGCCTACCGCTTCGATCACGACGCCGCGATGCGGCGTCACGCCGACGACGGTGCCGCGGTACAACGCTTTGAGTTCGAACGGCGCGTCCATCAAGTCTAGCGCGAGCCACGAGCCGCGCAGCGCGGTAATCCGCCCCGCGCTAGGCGCGCGGTACACACGCTGCAGCGTGCCAAACAATTCCGGCTTGGACGCGATCACCTCGCGCGCCTGAACCCGGTCGCCGGGTTTTTTGAGAACCTGTTTCTCAAGCTCGGCTTCCGACACGCGCAGGTACCGCGCGAGGGGAATCGGGCGCAGACTCCCAGCCGTCTCCGCGCGTGCGACAATATCCAGCGCGCCCAGCCGCGCGCCCATTGTGACGAGTACTTCGCCGCGCCACTTGAGCGTGCGTTCGCGGCGGATGCGCGCCAGTGGCAGCACCCGCGTCTGAGTGAGAGTCGGAAGGTTAGCCATTACTGACCTCGCCGCCGATATCCCAGTACCATTTCTGAATCTGCGCGCGCCGCCTGTCCGCGTCCGCCGGCAATCCGATCGGTCGTCCGCGCGCGTCGATGATCAAGCCGACCGCGCCGCCTTCGACTTGCGCTTTGAACACGCCGGCGCTGGTATGTTGGCGACCCAGGTCGACGCCGCGCGACGGCCGCACTTCGATCGTCGCCTTCTGTCCCGCCGGGAGCGGAACCAATTCCAACGAGCCGTGCTCGACTTCCAGATTCATCGTGCCGCCCGCTTCGCTGTGAATTTGAACGCGCAAGTCGATCTGACCCTCGCGCGATTTGGAAATCGGCGCAATCACGGTGCCGAGCGTGAAAAAGCCGTCGCGCTCGATCGTGCTGGCAGCCGCGGTCGGATTCAATGCCGCCAGCGCGCCGAATGCCTGCGCCAGTCCCAGCGCGTCGACCGCCAGCGTAAAGATGCCGACCGGCTCTAGCGCGTCCAATGCCAGCAACGCGAGCGCGCCCAGATTGGAGTTGGAGGCGAACGCACGACCGCTCAGCAGCACCAGGTCGATTCCGCTTAAATCCAGATGGCTCGCGCGCGCGGTGGTCGCGAGCGCGGCGCGCGCGGCAACTTGCAGGAAACGGGCGTCGTCGCGCGTCACCGGGATCGCGGCGGGATGAAGCATCTGGTTGAGCCAGTGCCGCCGCGCGGCGTCCGGCTCGATCTCCATCGGCAGCCACTGGAGCAACTGCTCGATGCCGGCGGATGCCATAACGTTTTCCAGATTTTGCCCCAGCCCCAGATCGGAGCGCACGACGCGCGCGAACGTACTGCCGCGCGCGATCGCCAGACTGGTTGTCACCGCGCCAATGTCCGCGCCGAGGACGTTCAGATCGAAGCGGCGCGCGATAAAGCGCACGACGTTCTCAAAGGCGCGGGCGGCGGGCAGCACCGCGATCGGCGTCCACGCCGTGAGCGCGTTCAATCCCGGCAGCCACGCAATCTTTTGCTCCAGGTAGAGCGCTTCCAATTCGCGTTGCAGCGCGGACAGATTCTCCACCTCCAGCGATGGGCGGACGTTGTCCACCACGCGGAATGGCGCAAGCTGCCCGATGCGCGCGGCGATCTGCGAGCGCGCCTCGCGGTTGCCGGCAAAAATCACGATCGGACGCGTGGCTTCGTCGCGCGACTCGGCGATGGCGGCGACCAGGTTCGCGATGTCATAGAGCGGCGTCGTCGCGCCGCCGTCTACGCCGCCAACAATGACGATGACCTCCGGCTGCGCCCGCGCCAGCAACTCCGCCGCCATTACCGCCGGGTCTTGGAGCGCTGCGCTCGCGCCCTTTTTCCCCGCGCCGTTGTCGCCCGGCTGGGGCGCGACGGTCTGCCACCTGCCGCCGGTCTGATCGAGACCCAGGGTCGCTTCGATCGTGGCATACGTGCCATTGATCGCGCGCGTGGCGCTCGCTAGACTCACCGCGCGGCTCACGCCGACAAGCGCGACGCGGAGCGGGAGCGGCGCGCTGGTGATCGCGGCGAACGCGTCCACGCCTTGCCCGATGCCGCGTTCTGGCGTGATCAATTGCCCGTCGTCCGAAAGAAAGCGCCGCCCGGTCCGCGCTTCCAAAAGTTCGATCGCGCGGCGGACTCCCACCAGCACATCGGATGTCGGCGGCTCCGCGGTGGTCGCGGACGCGCCGGCGCTGATGAAGCGAAACTCATCGCCCACGCGGTCGATCAATCCCACTTTGGTGGAGACGCTCCCAATTTCGGCGACCAGGAGCGATTCCGGTTTCTTGGAGTCAGGCATTTGGGATTTCAGGTTGATGCTTTGCGATTTTCGTCAAGCAGTTTCTGCAACGTCGTGATTACAAATTCGGCTTGGGCGATGGCGTCTTCGGCGTCGCGTTGTCCGTAACGTTCCATGGGAGCAACAATCTCATCCTGGTCACGGACCGGATAGCGAGCTTTGTTGATGTGTTCCTCCAGGCGAATCAAGTACCGATACACTTGGTTCAATTCCTTGGTTCGTCTTTGACGCAAAATACGACTAGCGAACAGTCCGCTGATGACGTGCTCTTTCATTTCGACAATGTTATATTTGAAGAATACGGCCTTGGTCATTTTTTCGGCAGCCTGCTGGCAGTGATAGACGGCAATCCAGGAATCTCCTTGCGCCGCCAGTCGCTTGGCTACCTCAAGTTCGGCTTTGGCTGTAGACTCGAAGGATTCTTTATAATCCATGCGTCAAATTTCCGTGAGAGGCGATAGCGGCGGCGGACAAACCGCTCCCATTTCGGCAGCAACGATAACTTGCCCCAGATAATCTGATAGCCGGTGACCAAGCCAAACATCAAGGGACCCAGCATTTCCATGTCGCGCCGCAGTTCGTCCGGCGTCATCAAGATCGGCATGACCGTCGTGCCGGTCTCCATGACGAGATCATCGAAGGCGTACAGCAGCAGTTCACTGCGCGCACGACTGCCGGGCAACGCGCGCGCGATGACGAGCAAATCCAAATCCGACGCTGCGTGCGCGGCGCCTTTGGCATAGCTGCCGAACAGCACCACCGCGACCAGGTTATCGCCCAGCGTGTTGTGAATCCGCGCGACCACGCTGTCCAGAAACTCATTGGGTAATCGTTTGCCGTTTTTCGTTTTCACAACTTGTCCGCTACTTGACCACCTGCAGCCAATCGTGCAGCAGATAGTACATTCGACCGATCAGGATGGAGATGCGCGAGACGGCGGTGCCGGCAAAGATCGCGCCAAAAGCAATCAGGACGAACCACCGACCGACGTAGCCCCAGCGCCGCGCCGCGCCCTCCAGCGCGCGCAGCGCCGTCCGATCGGTCGAGGTGATAAATCGGAACGACAGGAACGCGCCGATCGTTCCAATCACCAGCAGCAGGTTATTGACGACGGTACCCCACCCTTGCGCCGGCGACAGCGAGACCACGGTCGCTTCGAGCTGCGGCACGAGCGCGCCGCTGAGCGCGCCGCCAATCGCCAGCGCTGCGCCGACGCCAAACAGGAACGCGATGCTGGGGTTGCCGAGCGATGCCCAGTTCGCATGCAACTTGGTGAACAAGAGCAATCCCAGAACGAGCGGGACGAACAGTGGCCAGTTGGTCGCGGTATCCGCAATCAATGGCTCGAAAAGTCGCGGGAGGAGAACGAGAAAAACCGCGACCGTTGCCGCGTAGCCCACCGCGACGCCGACGAAGATTGCCTGCGCGACCCGGAACAGCGGCGTATCGCCCAGCAGGTAGCTGAAGACCAAGAGCGTCAGAATCGCGCCCACCCACACGCCAATGAGGTCGGTCATGCGGCGTGCCCCCGCGCGCGCGAAATCCAGAACACCACGTTGCCCAGAATAATAACCAGCACGACGACCCCTTGCGCCGCGGTTTGCGCGTTCACGCTAATGACCGCCAGCTGCGGTCGGTTCGACAGGACTTCGTACTGCGCTGCGCCCAGCAACCCGGCGAGCGTGGCGACGAGTTGGTTCGCGCTGCGATACGCGCGCGCTTTCGGCTCAACGCCGGCGCTCACCGCCGCCGCGATGCGCACGCCGGTGCGTGGCTGGACTTGTTCCACCCATGCCTTGAGCGGCTCTTCCGCGCCGGCGAAATCGATCAGCAGCGCGACATCGCGCAGCGTCTTGATCTTCGCGGCGACGGCGAATTGCCCGATCGGTTTATTTTGGACAAAATCCGCGGCGGTCGGCAACCCGGTCGCGGCAAGTTGCGCGAGTCCGGCTTCGTGCCCCGGCAAATACAGGACGAGATAGCTCGAGCCGTACGCGTAGTTGGTGGTCTCGCGCGCGGCAGAGTCCAGAATGCGCTGCGCGATGAGCGGTCCGGTCTCCAGCGTGCTCAGCGCGATGATTTTGATGCGGCGCTTGACCAGGTCGCGCACGATCGCGTTGGCGAGCAGATCCATTTCGCCGGACAGACTCGGATCGTAATCGAACGCGAGCAGCACGGTCGAACCCGCCGGCACTTTTTGCAGCGTATCGTAGAATTCCGCGGCGGGCGTCCCGGCAATCGCGAAGGTCGAGCCCGTCAGATCGAAGGGCAGAAAAAATGGAACGAGCACCGCGAGCAGCAGCAACACATAGATCAGCGGACGCACCGACCAGCCGCGTCGCGCGGGCTTGCCGACGGGCGTTGCCGCATCGACGGGCGCGGCAAGGATCGCTTCAAAAATCTGACCACCGTCCGCGCGACTCGCCGGCGGGACGGCTTCGGTTGGCGGATGCGGCTCCGCCATCGCGAGCGCAAGCGGCAAAACGCCCCGCATGCCTTGCAGCGGACCGGCAGCTTCGACCACTGCGCTATCGGCGGCGGCAAGCGGTGGTGTCAGGATGCCGGCGGGCTTGAGTGCGGCGACCCACGCGGGGACTTGGTCCGGTGACGGCTGCTCCAATTCCTCCGCCGGTTCGACCGGCGTTTCCGGCGCCGCGGCGCGCAGCCAGTCGGGTATGTCGTCGTCCTCGGCGCTCGTCCGCGCCGACTGGGTTGGCAGTTGCGGTTCGGTCAGCGCCGGCGCGAGTGGTTGCGCGGCTTCGAGCGATGCAAGCAGTTCCTCGACGGACTCTGGTTCTGCGGCGGCGGCTGGCGTTTCGGTCAGCGTGATCGATTTGTCCGTGGCGATGTTTTCCGGCTTGCCCGTTTCAGCCGGTTTTACATCGGCAATCGGCTCCGAGCCGGTGGGCGCGGTCGGTTCGGCGGCGGCGGTGTTTTCCGGCGCGCTCGTTCCAATATTCGGTTGAGCCAGCCAATCCGGCAATTCCTCCTTCTCGCCGGAGGCAGGCGGCGCGGTGACTTGGGCTTGCGGCGTTCTCAGCCAATCTGGAATTTCCTCGTCGGCTTGCGGCGCGGCGGGTGCGGCTTGCGTCGGCTCCGCTTGCGCTTGCTTGAGCCAGTCCGGGACGGGCGTAACGAGCGAATCATCCGCTGGTTGTTCCGCGGCGGATTCGTCGCGCGAGGTCGCCCATTCGGGCAATTGAGTTGTCTCGTCCGCGGGCGGCGCTGCCGCTTCGTCATCGGCGGGCGGCGCTGTCCGCAACCGCGCTAGCCAATCAGGAACATGCTCCTGATCGTTCACCGCTTCTTTCGCCGGCGCCGGCGCTGGCGGCGGCTCGGTGGCGGCGGGCTGGGTTGGTTCTGGAGCAGCCGGTGGAGTCGGCTCGCTTGGCACGTCGGGCTTGGCGGGCAGCGACAGTCCTTTGATCGGTAGCGCGGCGGGTTTGGGTTCCGGGAGTGACGCCGCGGTGAGCGGCACGAGGCGCGCGCCGCAGTTGACGCAAAAGACACTCTCGACCGGATTGGGCGTCGAGCACATCGGGCAGCGCAAACCGGACTCGAGCGCGAGACGCGCGCCGCAGTTGTTGCAGAACTTGCTGCCGTCTCGATTTTGGTTTCCGCAATGAGCGCAATAAATCATAACTATTCGCTGTACGGGCGATCCATCCCGGCGATCAACCGCACGCCGGTCGCAATCGTGCCGAGTGCGACGCCCAGCAAAATTCCGCGCACGCCGGCAGTGCTCGGCACGCTCAACACCCATTCCCGGGCTTGGGTCATCACGTTGACGAGCGGCGCTTGTCCGATAAAGACCACCAGCGCGGCGAGGAGCATCAAGGTTGTTTCGAAACTGCGGGCGCGCAGCGCGCGGTACGCCGCCGTCGCCAAGAAGAACGCGACCAGCGCGAAGAACGCGCCTTGGAGCGGCGTGTAGATGTTATCGAAGAGCCATGTCATCGGCGCGCTCGGCAGACCGAAGAGCAAGCCGATGAAGAAGACGAGCAGCGCGGTGACCACCACGATCACGCTGTAGCCCATGCTGGGTTCGTTGCGCCGGAGGATCCGGGAAAGATGCACCCACAAAAGATTGAACAGACCCAGGAGGACGGCGAACGCGGTCAGGACGATGGTCCACTCGCGAAACGCCGCGCCGATGGCATTGACCAAGGGCAGCGTAAAGAAGAAATCAAAGAGGACGATGACGCCGACGCCGATGGCGATTGCGGTAGGAAGCCACTTCATTTTAGATCAG
This sequence comes from Chloroflexota bacterium, assembly GCA_037445855.1. Lineage (GTDB taxonomy): Bacteria > Chloroflexota > Anaerolineae > UBA4142 > UBA4142 > DAIDTM01. Next base: position 8,318 of record JBBIJS010000035.1, read on the forward strand.
CCCCAGGGTTCTGAGTACGATGGCGAGCGCCATGCCGCCGACCAAGGTCCAGCGCATAATGTCTTGCGCCATTAGACTGCTGAGGTGCGCCGGCTTGTCGGAAAGGTACGCGCCGCCGGCAAAAATTTCTTCACCGATGAGCGGGTGCGTCATCGTCGCGTATACAAACGGCAGCACGTTCGTCGCGCTCGTTCCGCCGATCTGATCGAGATGCTGCTTGGCGCCGGTTTCGCCCAGGAGCAAGAACTCGTCGCCGAACCGTCCGATCATCACGTTCGCGATCAATTTGTGTTTGCTCAACAATTGCATCGTTCCTGCCGCGTACGCGAACGCATCGTTGGAGCCGCCGGTGTACAGCGCCGGGTCGGGCGCGACAAAGCGGACGCGCGTTGGATCGTACTCCTCGGGATAACCTTGGCGGCGATACGCGCGGCGCAGCACGTCCTGCGCGACCGGCAGCGCGGTCGGATGGGCGATCGTCACGATCGGCGGGGTCGCGCTGACCGCCGCGCGATCGGCGAGGTATTCCAGAACCTCCAAGCCGGCGGTAGTGTCCGCGGTGGCTTGATCGCCAATTCCGGCAGTGCCGAGCGAGAGATGGACCGGTTGACCGGCTTCCGCCGCGCGCGACAGGAGACCCGTGAGCGCGTCGTACGCGGCGATGGGACGGAGCGTTAGATGCGCGCCGCGCTTGACCGCCCAATAGGCGAAGAAGAAGATTGGGAGAAAAAAGAGGAAAAGCGCCAACATGCGCGCTTGCGCCGGCCCGATGGTTGATTGTAGGAGACTCAATAGCGCATCCACCATGCGACTCCCAAAACGGACTTGCGGTTACGTGCGCTGATGCCTTTGCGGCGAGGAGGGCGAATCGGTCGGGCGCGCTTCCAGGCGCGCGAGCAGTTCTTCGACGCCGGCGCGGTCTTCGATCACGGTGATCAAATCGCGCAAGTCGGCGTCGTTCAATCCAATGCTCAGGAACGGTTGCGCGATCCACAACAGTTGCGCGCCCAGAAACGCCAGCGGCTTGTGCATTTCCAAGAACAAGATCGCCGGCGCGGTCATGCCCCGCCCAGCAATTTGCTGCGCCACTCGATCGATCAGTTGTTGTCGCCGCGCCGCAGCTAGAGCCATTTTTTCAACCCGGCTTCGCCTTGCCCTTATGACAATTCACATTATAAAGCCAGACTCGCGATACGTCAAGCCAATGTCGCGCCGCCCGTCCATTTTTCCAATTCTCCATCACGTGGTATAATACAATCAACAACGAAGTTGAAGGATCGGAGGTATCTACAATGTCGGGACATTCCAAGTGGGCGCAGATCAAGCGCAAAAAAGGCGTGGCGGATGTCAAGAAAGGCGCGATGTTCACGCGGCTGGGACGCGAGATTTCAATCGCCGCGCGCGAGGGCGGCGGCGATCCCAATTCGAATTTTGTATTGCGCCTCGCGGTCGATAAAGCGCGCGGTCAGAATATGCCGAAAGAGAACATCGAGCGTGCGATCAAGCGCGGCACCGGCGAGCTGAACGAGGGCGGGCAACTGGACGATGTGATGTACGAAGGGTACGGTCCAGGGGGCAGCGCGCTGCTCGTCCAGGTGCTCACCGATAACCGCAACCGCGCGGCGTCCGAAGTGCGGCATATGTTCACGCACGGCGGCGGCACTCTGGCAGCGAGCAACGCGGTCGCGTGGATGTTCGAGAAGAAAGGCGTCGTCACGATCGAAGGCGTGAAGAACGCGGACGAATTGGAATTGGAATTGATCGACGCGGGCGCGGACGATTTCAAAGCCGATGGGAATGTGCTGGAAATTTATTGCGCGGCGGAGCGCTTGCGCGCCCTCCGCGAGGCGCTGGAAAAGCGCAAGATCGCGATGACCGGCGCGGAGTTGGCGTGGATCGCCAAGACGCCGGCGCAGGTCAATGACGATCAAGCGGTCCAAACGATGAAGTTGATGGAATTGCTGGAAGAGCACGATGATGTTCAAAAAGTCTATTCGAATCTCGATATCACCGATGCGGTGATGGCGAAATATGAAGGTAGCCGGGAGCACGCGTAGAAACGTCTGAACGAAGAAACCATGATAATTTTGGGCGTCGATCCAGGAACCGCCATCACCGGTTACGGGGTTTTGCAAAGCGACGGCGATGATTTGAAGGTCGTCGACTATGGCGCGATCACCACGCCGGCGGACTGGTTGATGCCGCGCCGCTTGCAGCACATTTACGCGGAACTGACCACGCTCATCGCTCGCCATCAGCCCACCGATGCCGTGGTCGAGAAATTATTTTTCAGCAAGAATGTTCGCACCGCGCTGTCTGTGGGTCAGGCACGCGGTGTTGCTTTACTCGCGGCGGCGCAAGCGCATCTGGCGATCCACGAGTACACGCCGCTGCAAATCAAGCAGGCGGTCGTCGGCTACGGGCGCGCGGACAAGAACCAGATTCAGCAAATGGTCAAGATGCTCTTGCAGCTCGACGTGATCCCGCAGCCGGACGACGCGGCGGACGCGCTCGCGATCGCGATCTGCCATGCGCACAGCGCGCGATATGAAGGACTGTAGGACAAACTCCAAATTTGTCCTACGCAGGGATTGCAAAGAATGATTACCACACTCACCGGTAAGATTCAAGTACGCACGGACGACGCGCTCATCGTCAATGTCGGCGGCGTCGGCTTCCGCGTGCGCGTGCCCAGCGGCACGAACGCGAGTCTCGGCGCGGTCGGCAGCGACGTGATGCTCTTCACGCACCTGCATGTGCGCGAGGACGATCTATCGCTCTATGGCTTTTCGACCGAAGACGAGTTGCGTCTCTTCGAAACGCTGCTGACCGTGAGCGGCATCGGTCCGAAAGTGGCGATGGGCGTCCTGTCCAGCGCGCGGGCGGATACGCTGCGCGCCGCGATCGCGCAAGGCAACCTCGACGTGCTAACCGCGCTGCCGGGAATCGGCAAGAAAACCGCGCAGCGGCTCGTGCTCGAACTCAAAGGCAAGATCGACATGAGCGGCTTGAGTGAGATCGGCGAGTTGACGCCGATGGACGAGGACGTGCTGAACGCGCTGATCAATCTCGGCTACAGCGCGGCGGAAGCGACGCGCGCGGCGCGCGCGGTCCCATCGAGCGTTCAGCCGGTGGAGGAGCGCGTGCGAATCGCGCTGCAATATTTGGGCGGAGGATAAGGGCACTCGACAATCTGAACCAGTCTGGGGTAAAATGCGGCTGAACGAAGCGAGCCGTATTTTATTTGCGAGGTCATATGGCTGCTGAATGGGACGCCATCGTGGTGGGCGCGGGACCGGGCGGCGCGTCCGCCGCGTACGGATTGGCGAACGCCGGTCTGCGTGTGCTCTTGCTCGAAAAAGAAAAGATGCCGCGCTACAAACCCTGCGGCGGCGGGCTGACGACCAAAGTCCGCGACGCGCTCGATTTCGATTTCGCGCCGGCGATCGAGCAGACGATCACGCAGTCTTCTGTGGCGTACGGAGCGGAGCGGATGCGCACGAACGTCGGGATCGCGTGGGCGGTGATGCGCGACAAGTTCGACGCGCTGCTGGCGGCGCGCGCGGCGCGCGCCGGCGCGGAACTGCGTGACGCGCAGCCGGTCACGCGGATCGCGTTCGATGAAACCGGCGCGACGGTCACGACCAAGAGCGAAACGCTGCGCGCGGCGTTCGTCGTCGGCGCAGACGGCGTGAACGGGATCGTGCGCCGCGCCGCGGGGCTGCCGCCGCACCAGCGTATGGCGGTCGCGCTCGAGGCGGAGATGCACGCGCCCTCCGCCGCGCTGGAGGAATGGCGCGGCGCGTTCCATCTGGATTTCGGCGCGATTCCGTGGGGCTATGCGTGGATTTTCCCGAAAGCCGAGCATTTGTCGGTGGGCATTGGTTATCTCATGCGCGCCGGCCACAGCAGCGATTTGCGCGCGGAACTCGCGCGCTACATCGGTTCCGAGCCGTCGCTGCGCGGTGCGCAGGAAATGTTCTCGCGCGGGCATCGCGTGCCGCTAGGCGGGCGGTTCGCGCGCTACCACGCGCCGCGCGCCTTGCTGGTCGGCGACGCGGCGGGGCTGGTCGATCCGTTCACGGCGGAGGGCATCTATTACGCGATTCGCAGCGGCCAGATCGCGGCGGAAGAACTCGCGCGCGTGTTCCAGCGCAGCGCATTCGACCTGTCGGAGTACACACGGCGGATCAACGTCGAAATCAATTCTGACTTTCGGTACGCGTGGGCGCTGGCGCAGATTTTTTATCGAATGCCGCATCTCGCGTACCGCATTCTGGCGCGCAGCGTGTCTGTGCAGACCGCGGTGGTGGACACCGCGGATGGGAAATCGTCGTATCGCCGGATGGTATTTGAGGGAGTAAAGAAACTGGCGCGCTCGGTGGGGCGATAATAGTCGTAGGGGCGACCACAAGGGTCGCCCCCCGCAAACAACGAACAGGGGCAGCCACGCGGGCTGCCCCTGCGGTTTTCTATTTTACTAGCTTGGTTCCGACCTGATACCGCGCGACCCAGGGCTGATAGCGGCTGAAGAATTTCTCGCGTTTGACCACTTGACCATTTACCAGGATCTTTCGCCAGATCGTCACATCGCCGCCGTCGTGCTCAAAGTCAACCTGCTTGGTGACACCCTTTTTCAGCGTTGGATCGTCGGTGTAAATTGGCGGTCCATGCGGAATGACATTTTCGATGATCGGATCTTCCATCTCGACGGTGCGGTTCGGCTTGGTCCCGTAAAAGTTGAACGTAAGCGTGGTCGTCTTCAAATCGATCTTGGGCTGAATGAGCAAATAATTATCAGTGTCGTTCTTGAATTTCAAATCCACACTCGGCGCGAAGACCGTCGCGTCCAAGCCGATGGGCGGCTCGTAAAAACCAACGCGGTACGCGTGCGCCCAGCGCTCGACAATCGAGTAGCCGCCCCAGAACGCGGCGCGGAAAAGCGTCGTCGAAACCTGACACACGCCGCCGCCGGGTCCCAGCACCGTGCGGTCGGCGAAAATAATGTACGCGTCGTCGTACCCGTTTGCTTCGACCACCTCCGGCAAGTACTGGTCAAACGAAAAGACTGCGCCGGGCGGAACGACGATGCCGTCCATCGCCGCCGTCGTCGTGCGAATATTTTGAATGCGCCCCGGCGCAGACCCTCGAAAATTACTGACGCCCTGCGCGGCAAGTTCTTTGATTCCAAATTTCGCCGCGTCTTCCATTGCGATGGTCGGCTTGGTCAGATTCACCGGCAGACCGATCGTGCGCGCGCTGAGCGTGTCGAGCGGACTGGCGGAACCGGGGACGCGCGCGGCGCTGGCTAACAGTTGGTGCTCGATCTGTTTCGCCGCGGCTTCGGCGTCCAGCGACTGCCCGTACTGGCTCGGCACAATCGGCGTCAGCGCGCCGGTCTTGTCGTCAAAATGAAAGCGCGCGTCGCGCGCGGGTTGACCGAGGTCGCGCACTACCGGCTGAAGGTACGCCACGAGCTGGGCGTGGTTGAGCGAGACGCTGAGATTCAGTTTGCCGTCCGGCGTCTGCTGCCGCTGGATCGAAATCATCGCGGCAAGCGCGGCTTGATCGATCGCCCAGGCGCGTCCGTTGAAGGTCAGCAGGACCGGCGCGGCGAGGATCGCTTTCGCCTGCGCCGTCGCGCCGTCGATGTTGGTCAACCAGGGGAGCGTTTCGCGGAATGCCAGCGCGATATCGGCGCGGTCGCCGGTGAGGACGCGCGCGCGCAATGTTTCGAGCATCGCCGCGCCGTCGAGGACGCGGCCGTTCTGCGCCGGCGTGGCGATCACGCGTAACCCGTCGACACGCAGCGCCGCGTCGCGCGCGGGTTGATCGACCTGCGGCGCGAGCCAGCCGAGATACGCCAGCGCGGTCGGCTCGTCGAACTGCGCGACGGCGCCCAGGTCGCAGCCGAACCACAGGCAGCGCGCTTGATCGCCGAGGATTTGCGACAGCGCGCCTTGATGTCCGAGCCGGCTGGCGGCTTCCGCGACCGGCGCGAAATCGGTCCGCAGTCCGAGTTCCCACGGGTACGCGCGCCACGTGCGCGCGCCGTCGCGCAAGGTGATCGGCTCGCCGCCAAAGCGGGCGAGGATCGCGTCGGGTTCGCCGAATTGTTTCTGCAGGAATTGCGTTGCCTCCGCGCGCGTGAGACCCTGGAGCGGCTGCCCAAAAACGGTGACGCCCAGAATCACGCGATCGCGATAGACGAGTTCGTAGGCGACGAAGAAGGCGGCGAAAAAGGCGAGGAGGGCGATGATCGCGAAGAGCGTGAGGAATTTGCGCGAGAGTCCGCGGCGACGTGCGCGCGGCGGCGTTGCCCCGTTGTTGCTGGCGGGGGCTGGCGAATCACTCATTGTCAAAGATTGTACGGATTTCTGAGGGAAAGTCAAAGTACAAAAATAGAGACGTTGCGCGCTGCGCGAACGTCTCTACCTACCCACCGCAAATTCCAACTCACACTCTGCTAGAACGGCAAATCTTCGCTGGTCGCCGGCTGCTCTTCCATCGCGGCTTCGGGCGCTGCGCCGGGCGCCGCGTTCGGTGCGCCGCTTGCAGCCGCTCCCTCGCGCTTGGTGCTCATGAACTGCACGCTGTCCGCGCGCACCTCGAACGAGGCGCGCGGCTTGCCGTCCGAGCCGGTCCAGATGCGCGGTCCGCCGTTTTCATCCGGCACCAGTTTGCCTTCGACCAGAACTCGCGAACCTTTGGTGAGGTACTGATTGCACGGTTCGGCTTGCTTGCCCCAGACCGACACGCGGAACCAGATCGTCTCGTCCTTGTGTTGCCCGTCGGCGGTGGTGTACTTGCGGCTCGTCGCGACGGAGAGCGACGTGACCGCCGTGCCGTTCGGGGTGTAGCGCATCTCTGGGTCTCGCCCCAGATTCCCGACCAGAACCAATCGCTGATACATTTGATCCTCCTCCTTGAGTCTGAAAAACTGACCGGGGTCAAAGTTAGGTACGCCCAGATTATAGCACAAGTTTTCTACGCGTGCAAGCGCCTAGCGAATCTTCAGCTGAACGATCCGGTTGAGACCGTATTCCGCGACGATCAGGTTGCCGTCCGCGTCCACGAGGATACCCTGCGGGTTGCGGAGCGTCGCGATCAACCGGACCGCGCCAGCGTGCGCGTCGATCAGGCGGACGCTGTTATCGCCGAGACTGGCGACGAAGAGATTGCCCGCCGCGTC
>JBBIJS010000036.1:0-15476 GCA_037445855.1 Chloroflexota bacterium
GCGCAGCCCCATTGACGAAATCGATTTTTTTCGTTATGCTGGTTGTTGTCACGCGGCGGATTGTGTCGCTCGCGCATCACTACCAACAAGGAGAAACTCATGGACGTCGTCTCATTGGTCCACTCGCTCGTGCGCTTTGTGATTCTCGCGCTCGCGTTCGTTGGAATCGTCAAGACATTGCTGTCGCTCGCGCAAAAGAGCGCGCCCGCCCAGCTCGATCAAACGCTCGCGGCGGCGTTTCTCGGATTGTATGATCTGCAAGTGCTGATCGGCTTGCTCATCATCTTGCTGGGCGGCTTGACGAACGTTATCCATCCGATCGTCATGTTCGTCGGCGTCGCGTTGGCGCACGGACTGCAAGCGATGACGAAACGCGCGGAGGGCGCGAACGCGCCGCTGTATCGGCTGGCGTTTTACATCGCGCCGCTGCTCGTCATTCTGGTCGGGCTGGCAGCCATTTCCCATCTGCCGGTCTGAACCGAAAACGCGCGGCGCACTCAACCGGCGCGCCGCGCGTTTCTGGTCGACGACTCTTTCCTTACTCGTTTTTCGATTGCAGCCGCGCGCGTTCCTTCTCGATGGCTTGCGCGCGGATTCGCATGTTCACCCCGTAGCCGATGAGAACAACGGCGATCAATGCGTAAGCGATTGCCAAGTATTCCATCAGATCACCCCGTAGCTTCCCGCAAGAAATTGACTTGGTCGCGCGCCTGCTCCAGCCGTACGCGCTGGATCAACAGGAACACGAACAACAACGTGAACGACAAGAGCGCGACCATCAGCGTCTGCGTCATCGCCGGCGCAAGCCCGCCCGAATCGCCGATGAGCAGAGTGGGATGCATCGTCCGCCACAACTCCACCGAAAAGTAGATGATCGGCACGTCGAGAAAGCCGACGATGGCGAGGACGGCGGCGAACCGCGCGCGCCGATCGCTCTCGGCAGAACTGCGCAACATCAAGTAGCCGACGTAGATCATCCAGAGAATCAGCGTCGTCGTCAGCCGCGCGTCCCACACCCAGAACGCGCCCCACGCTTTCTTTGCCCAGAGCGGACCGGTGAGGAGGACGAGCGTGGTGAAGACCACGCCGATTTCCGCGGCGGACAGCGCGAGCGCGTCCCACTTTCGTTCGCGCTTCCACAGGTACATCAGACTGGCGACGAACACAATGAAGAACGCCAGAAAGCCGATCCACGCGCTGGGCACGTGAAAGTAGAAAATCCGCTGCGCGTCGCCCATCGTGACCTCGCGCGGCGCGTAGAAGAGCGCCATGTACAGCGCGACCGCGATGTTGGCAAACGCGGCGACGCCGATCACGCGCGCGCTGGGCGCGATCTTGGCATCGTCGAGAAATTTCCAATACAGTCCGACGGGCTTGGCTTTATCATAAGCCGCCTCCGTCACGGTCGTGGCGATTCTGCTCTGTGCCATATCACTCCTCCGTTCTGCTATTTCACCGATTGACCGGCGCGCCGCACTTGGCGCAGTAGCGGTCGCGCGCGCCGGCGATGACGCCGCACTTGTCGCAGCGCGTGGTCTTTGCCGCGCCGCCGCGCAGTTGCTGCACCTGACGCTCGATCGCTTCGTCGCTGAGGGTGGGACGCGCGCGGCGTTTCTGTGCCGCCGTCAGACCGTCTAGTTCCTGCAAGATGCCCACGGCTTTGGTTTCGTACTTGCCGCGCAGCGATTTGTAATCGGCGTCCGAGAGTTTGCTCATCGCGTGATCGAATTCCAAATCCTTGATCGCGGCATACGTGGAATCGCGCTGGACGACGAGATTCTCCAGAACCGGGTCGGCGCCGTCGGCGAAGGAGACATCGAACTCGCGCGCCGGCTTGAAGTACGGATACGCGACCAGCGTGAACGCGCCGATGATCATGACTGCTAGGGCTATCGTCACCATGGGATTTCTGTCCTCCGTAAGGGCGAGGCATTTGCCTCGCCCCGACCTGTTCACGCCTGTGCCAACGCCTCTTTGACGCGCGCGCGCACGAGCGCGTGTTCTTCGCGCGGGTCGGGCCACGCGGCGATCAGCGTCCCGCCCACGAGCACGCCGAAGCCAATCCACAGCCACACGACGAGCGGATTGATAATGACCTTCAGCGTCGCCGTGCCGGCGGTGGAATCAAAACCCGCCAGGATGATGTACAAATCTTCCAGCGCCGTCGTCCGCACCGCGACTTCGGTCGTGGACTGCGATTGGTTCGGATCGGGGCTGGTGTAGTAATCTTTCTCCGGCGAAAGCGTGCCGACGCGATTGCCGTTTTCGAAAATGGTCAGCCGCGCAGTGACCGCGTCGTGGCTCGCGGTCGGATAGACTTGCAGCCCATCGTACTGAACGGTGTACTGTTTGAGTTGCACCGTCTCGCCCGGCTTGAGGTTCGCCTGCGTATCGACCTGATAGAACGACGAGCCGGCAATGCCGATCACGCCGAGGATCACGCCGATGTGGACGATGTAGCCGCCGTAGCGCCGCCGATTGTTCGTCACGAGGTTGACGGCTGCCGCGACCAAGTTTTCGTTGTACTGCCGATGCCGCGCGAGCGTGCCGCGATAAAATTCCAAGCCGATCGTCGTCAGCACGAACGCGACCGCGGAGAACGCCACGACGCCGTACCACTCGCGCACGCCGACCGCGATCAGCGCAAGCGCGGCGACGACGGAGACGGCGAAGGGGCGCAGGAAATTGCGCATCAGGTTTTCAGCGGTCGCGCGCCGCCAGCCGATCAAGGGACAGACGCCGATCAAAACGATCAGCGCGAGGAAGATCGGTCCGTTCACCTGGTTGAAGAACGGCGCGCCGACGGTAACTTTTTTGCCGGTGATGCCCTCGCTGACCATCGGGAAGATCGTGCCCCACAGCGTGGCGAACGCCGCGCCGACGAGGATGAGATTGTTGAGCAGGAAGGACGACTCGCGCGAAATGAGCGAATCGAGTTCGTTCTCTTCCTTCAAGCGATCGACGCGATTGAAGAGCAGGTAGAGGAACGAGAGAAGCGTCAGCGCGAGAAACGCGAGGAACCAGGGACCCAAACTCGATACGCCGAACGCGTGCACGGATTGAATGACGCCGCTGCGCGTGATGAACGTGCCGAGGATCGAGAGAATGAACGTGAGCATTACGAGCACGAGGTTCCACACCTTGAGCATCCCGCGGCGCTCCTGAATCATGACGCTGTGCAGAAACGCGGTGGCGGTGAGCCAGGGCATCAGACTCGCGTTCTCTACCGGGTCCCAGCCCCAATAGCCGCCCCAGCCCAGCTCGACGTACGCCCATTGCATTCCGAAGAGGAGACCCAGACTGAGGAAGAGCCACGCGAAGAGCGTCCATCGCCGCGTTGTGCGAATCCACACATCGCTCAAGCGTCCCGTGAACAGCGCCGCCATAGCAAACGCGAACGGAATCGTAAACGCCACATAGCCCAGGTACTGCGTGACCGGGTGGATGAACATACCTGGATTTTGGAGCAGCGGGTTCAGCCCGTTGCCGTCCGGCGGCGTAAAGTCCAACATGCGGAATGGATTGCCAACGAGCGAACCGGCGAGCTGCGGGTTCAGCGGCAGCGCGACGAAAAAGCCGGCGATGCTCGGATCGGCAGCAATCGTCAACAGCGCGAGGAAGAACGCCTCTGAGACTGCCAGCCCGGAGACAACATACGGGAGAAGCTCTTGGTTCTTGTCGTGGTTCTGGATGAGGACGACGGCGGTAAACACGGCGAGGAGCCACGCCCAGAAAAGGAGCGAGCCCTCCTGTCCGCCCCACAGCGCGGAAATATCATAGAGCAACGGCTGCGCGAGGTTCGTTTGAACCGCGACGTACTCAATTCGAAATTGGTGAGTGATCAGCGCCGACACCAGCACGCCGACCGAGAGCGTCGTGAAGGCGGCGACGAGGAAGATGGCGTTGCGCGCGCTGGCGAAAATCTGCGGACGCTTGCGACGCGCGGCGTAGAATGCCGCGCCCGCTGCATAGAGGGAAAGAATCAGACTGAGGAGCAGTGACACGTAACCGAGATCAGCCATTGCGAAGTCTGTCATAGCTTCGTCTCCTTCATTAGCATAGGTCTCGCGCGTTTCCGCTCAGATGCCGAACGGCAGAACGAGAGCACAGCCAAATTAGTTAGCCGAGGATCCGGCGGGTTGAGATTCGTACTTCGATGGGCACTTGACGAGGAGCGTGCTGGCTTGGAATACACCGTCAGCGCCCAGACGTCCTTCGGCGACCACGCTCTCGCCTTGTCCCAACGTGTCGGGAACGACCCCAGTGTAGACAACGGGCAAAACCAGGTCACCGTCTTTAAGCGTGAACTTGAGCGTCAGAGTCTTGTCGTCGAATTGAATGCTCGATTTATCGAGCGGAGCGTTGACGCGGACGGGCTGATTGATCACCGTGGCGCGTTGCGCGTCCAGTTCTTTGAGCGTGAGGTAGTAGATCGCGTTGCTCTGGAAGGAGTTGAGGGTCACGAAGGCGATAGCGCCCAGGATCAGCAAGCCGCCAATTACAAATTTCAATTTCCCGCCGGCTTTGATAGTGCTAGCCCGCTCCAGCGATGGGGCGACAATTGTGCTCATCATCGGCTCCTTGCGCGATAATTCGTCGGCGAGAGCAGCAACTCTCACCTCGTTCAGATTATCACCAGCAAGTCAAAAACCGGTCACAAGGGAGTCAAAGGAAAGTCGTAGTTATTACCTTTACCGGCGGGAGTATGATATAATCGCGGTTGCGCTGGTTCGAAAGAATTGTGGCTACTCTGCCAATCCTTGCGCAGGTTGCCGAGCGGCTTGGCAACGCGGCACGATTTCTTCGCCACAGCGCTTTCCTGCCGAATGGATCTTCGACCTTTCGCAAGGATGAGCAATTACGAATTTGAAGGAATGGATCAAATGAAATTGACTTGTTCGATAGCCCGGTGGGTCGCCGTGATGGCGATCTTGGCGGGCTGCAACGCGCTCACCCCAACGCCGGCGCGCGCGCCGGCAACGCCCGCAGTTTTGACGCAAGCCATAACCGCCGCGCCCACACCGAGTGCGACCGGCGCGCCAACACCAACACCGACACAGACCCCGCGATCCACGCGCACGCCCCTATTCGATTTAGCGCTCATTGGCAAGATCGACCATGACGTGACTTTTTGCGCTGCGGACGGCGTCGCGTTAAAGATGGACCTGTATCACCCGCTGATGACCAGCAGCGGTCTCGCGCCGGTCGTGGTCAACGTTCACGGCGGTGCGTGGATGGGGGGCGACAAGGCGCACTCGGAGACGCTGGCGGATATTCCGGAGCTTTTGAGCCGCGGCTACTTGGTGGCGGCGGTGAACTATCGGCTGGCGCCCAAGTACAAGTTCCCCGCGCAGATTGAAGACGTGAAATGCGCGGTGCGCTATCTGCGCGCCAACGCGACGCTCTACAATCTCGATCCGAACCGCATCGGCGCGTTGGGGTGCAGCGCGGGCGGACACCTGGTCGCGTTGCTCGGTCTGACCGATGGTAACGCGGCGTTTGAGGGCAAGGGCGATTACCCGACCCAATCGAGCCGCGTGCAGGCGGTCGTGGCAATGTCTGCGCCCGCGGACTTTACTCTCGCCAGCTACAACAAAACGCACGCGCAAATATTCGCAAGCGTCTTTGGCGCAACTTCAAGTACGGACACGATCCTTACGTGGGATAGTCCTGTGAACTACGTTTCGAAGAACGCGCCGCCCTTTTTTATCGTGGGCGGCGACAAGGATCAAACAGTGCCGGCGCAACAGTCGCAAGTATTGTATAGCCGCCTGATCCAAGTCGGCGCGCCGGCTTATTTGCAGATCGTCAAGAACGCGCATCACTGTCTGCCCGACCCCACGCCAACGATGGAACCGTCGCGTGAGACAATGACGCGGATGATCGCCGATTTCTTTGATCGAGCACTGCGCTGACGCCGCGGTCGTCGGAAACTGAGGGTGAAACTTTTTTGCCGCTCATCCGTGTAAGATAGGGAGTGCATCACATTCATGGCGCTGTCAGACGAGACCCTGCTCACCCAGTACAAAGCCGGCGACGGAGACGCCTTCCGTATATTGGTTGATCGCTACACTCCGCCGATCTACAATCTAGCCTTCAGTTTCCTACGCGACGCGATGGAAGCAGAGAATGTGACGCAAGAGACTTTTCTGCGGGTGGTCAGCGCGCTCGACCGCGTCCGGTTGGATATGCCGATCAAGCCGTATCTCTTCCGCGTCGCGCTGAATCTCTGCCGCGACCGCGCGCGCAAGAAACATCCGCTGCTTTTCACCGACCTGGATGCGAGATCGAGCCACATCGACCGCCCGGACAATCCGGTCAGCGAAATGATCGCGGACGACGCGCCGCCGTTGTGGGAACGGGTGGATGCCCAAGAGCAAAGCGCGTTCCTCAGCGCGCTGGTCGACCAACTGCCGGTGATCTATCGAACCGTCATCCTGCTGCGCTACGTTGAGGAATTCTCGTACGGAGAGATCGCGCAGTCCCTTGAACTGCCGATCAACACTGTCCGGACGCATCTGCGCCGCGCCAAAGATCAGTTGCGCCTGAAACTGGAGGAGGAGCGCCGGACCGAACCGGCGCAAGTTTGAGTGTGTCCTGAGATTGTTGTGGGGAAACACTGTGATGAATGATAAACACCTTACGCCTGACGAATTGGAACTGTTCGCCGAAAACGAGCTGGACGCGCGCGCCCGCGCGGAAATCGAAAAGCACGTCTCAGACTGCGCGCAGTGTCGCGGCAATCTCGCGCGTGAGCAGTCCCTGAACCGCGTCCTGCGCGTCCTGCCGCGCCGGGAGCCGCCGCGCGATCTTTGCGCGCGGATCGACAGCGCGGTCCAAATCCACCAGGTTCAGGAAAAACTCAGACGCGCCCGCATGCCCTTTATCTTGGTGGCAACTGGCTTTTCGCTCTTGCTCCTGGCATGGTTCACCTTCCAGATGGTCATCGCGTTCGAGGATGATGGGACACTCTATTTGGTCTCGCTCCTGACCAGCCGCCCCGATATTCTCTCGGCTTTTGCCGTCGATGCCGTCTGGGCAGTGATTGAAGCCCTGCCGCTGGGTGAGATCGTGCTGACCTTGTTCGCGTTGTTCACGGTCATCGTGCTGGCGCAGCAATGGATCGAGACGATTCGTCCGCGTACCTCGTACAGTTGAATGGATTCATCAAATTCTCATCTGGACTTAATCCACGGATGGGATAATCTCGAATTGTGAGCAGCGTTGATGGCAGACAAACGGTTGCGAATTGTTCTGATCGGCATTGCCGGACTTTTGGCGCTGTGCCTTTGCTTGGGCGCGGGCGTCTTCGTGGTCCGATTGCGCAATCGCGGCGCCGGTCTGCCGGCGGAACTCTTTCGCCGGAGGTTCTCGCTGCGCGCCGGCCACGGTGCCATCGGCGCCGTCCAAGGGATTGCGAATCAAACCATCTCCATCCGGTTGGGCGATGGGACGTCGCAGACGGTTGTCGTGAACAAGGATACGCGGATAGAAAAGAACCACAAGGTGATCACGATCGCTGACCTGGCATTGAACGACCAGATCACCGTCATCGGCACACCAGATTCACAAGGGCAAATCATCGCCAGGTGGATTCATGTGCTCAGTCCAAGCCCCCCGGCGGATCAGGTCACGCCAACCGTGACCACGGCGCCATAGCGTCGCACGTCACTGAAATCTGTTCGACCAAGGAGATCCTATGAAGCGCAATGTAATCGTCATTGGCGTCGTGGTGGTCATCGTCGCCATCGTCGCCGTATTTTTTAGCGTTCAGCAGATGAACGCCACTGCCGCCGCGAGCGCGGTGCGGGTACAAACGAGCGCGGTCAAACGCGGCTCGCTCGTTGCGACGCTCGCCGAAGCCGGCAACGTCTCGGCGGTGAACACGTCGTCGATCGCGTTCGAGACCTCAACTCAGACGCCCTTAACGGGACGCGTCGCCAAGGTCGACGTTCAGATTGGCGATAAGGTCAAAGCCGGTCAGGTGCTGATGGAACTGGACCCGACGGACTTGCAACTTGCGCTTGCGTCCGCCCAGTCAACCTTATCCAACGCGCAGGCGAGTCTCAATTCCGCGAAGATCAAAGGCTCGCAGGGTCTTAATCAATTGATCATTGCCAAGACCGCGCTCGACAATGCCGCCGCTTCACTCCAAACGGCGCAGTCGGCGTACGACGTGATCGCGTGGCGTCCGGACGCCGGTCTGCTGAGTCAGGCGACGGCGTTGCAGACTGCCACCAACGCCTACCAATCGGCGCTCGCGAGTTACAACATCACCGCGTCCAACCTCAGCGACAATTCGGCGCTCATCACCGCGCAGAACGGCGTCGATCAGGCGCAAACGGCGCTGACTCAGGCGCAGGACAATCTCAGCAAGGCGAACCTTATCTCGCCGATCAATGGCACGGTGTCGGCGGTGAATTACAACGTCGGCGATACGGCTAGCGGCGTCGCGGTCGTGGTCGTCGATCTATCCAAGATCCAGGTCAAGGTTACGATCGCGGAAGTCGATATTCCCAGTGTCAAGGTTGGACAGATCGCGCAGATGACGATGGATGCGCTGCCGGGTAAAACGTACACCGCCACGGTTGCCGCGATCAATCCCGCGGCAAATGTTACCTCGGGTGTGGTGAACTATGCGGTCATCGCGAGCGTCACTGACCCGGATGGCGATGTCTTGCCGGGCATGACCGCCAATCTCGCGATCGAGACCAGCCGTCGCGACAATGTTTTGTTAGCGCCGCTCCGCGCCGTCAAGACGCAAGGCACTCAGAAAATTGCCACGGTGTTGTACAAGGGTCAACAGATTACTACTCCCGTGACCACCGGACTTCAGAACGACACCCTGGTCGAAATCACGAGCGGGCTGAATGAGGGCGATGAAGTAATAATTAGTGGGACCACGTCGACGCAGCGTGGCGGCGGGGGCGGCATCCTGCTTGGCGGCTTCCGACCAGGGGGTGGCTAGAAATGCCCCCAGTCATTCAAGCGGTCATTCAAATTGACGACGTCAAGAAAATTTACAAGATGGGCGAAGTCGAAGTGCCCGCGCTGAACGGCGTTTCGTTCAGAATCGAAAAGGGCGAGATGGTCGCGATCACCGGACCGTCCGGCTCTGGCAAATCGACGCTGATGAACATCATCGGTTGCCTCGACACGCCGACGAGCGGGAGCTATATCCTGGACGGCGTCGATGTGTCCAAGCTCAATGACGATCAGCAGGCGAACATCCGCAACAAGAAGATCGGCTTTGTGTTCCAAACGTTCAATCTGTTGGCGCGCACGCCCGCGCTCGATCAGGTGGAGCTGCCGATGGTCTACGCCGGCGCGCCGGACCGCCGAGTACGCGCGCTCGCCGCGCTCGAATCGGTGGGGTTGAAAGAGCGCGTGCATCATCGCCCCAATGAACTGTCGGGCGGACAGCAGCAGCGCGTCGCGATCGCGCGATCGCTGGTCAACAATCCCAGCATCATCCTCGCCGATGAGCCGACCGGGAACTTGGACAGCAAGTCCGGAACGGAGATCATGAATATCTTCAAGACGCTGAACCGCGACAAGGGGTTGACCGTGGTCCTCGTCACCCACGATCCGAGTGTTGCGGCGCAAGCCCAGCGTACGATCCGCGTGCGCGACGGTTTGCTGGTGACCAATGGCAACTAGGATCGCTGCTGTAGAGACGTTGCATGCAACGTCTCCCAAGAACAGCAAAAAGGAGCGATATGAATTTCATTGAGAGCATCCGGATCGCGATGCGCAGTCTGAGCGCGAATAAAATGCGTTCCTCGTTGACCATGCTCGGTATCATCATCGGCGTCACCGCCGTGATCGCGATGCTTTCCATCGGGCGCGGCGCGCAGGCGGCGATCACCGCGCAAATCACCAGCATCGGGACAAATCTGCTTTACATCCGTCCCGGCGCGCCGGTGCAGGGTGGCGTGCGCCAGGCAGAAGGGTCCGCCGCCACGCTCACGATGGAGGACGGCGTCGCGATCTCTAGCGTTTCCAATGTCGTGGCGGTTGCGCCCGAGGTAGATAGCTTTGGTCAACTCGCCTACCTGGGCAACAATTCCAACGGTCGCATCCTCGGCGTCACGCCGGATTACCTGAATACTCTGAATGGTACCGTCGCCGATGGGAACTTTTTCACCGATGCGAACGTCACGTCGCGCTCAGCCGTCGTCGTGCTGGGCGCGCAGATCGCCCAAACTCTTTTCGATACCGCAGAGCCGGTGGGTCAGTCGATTCGGATCAACGGGCAAACGTTCCGGGTGCTCGGCGTGATGCAAGCGAAGGGTGGCACAGGGTTCCTTAACGTCGATACACAGATCTATGTGCCGATCACGACGGCAATGAGCCGCTTGAGCCGCGGCGGTCGATTCGGCGGCGGCAATTCAGTCCAGGTCCTCAACGTCAAGATCACCGATTCGAACCTGCAGGACCAGGTCATCCAAGATATTGGCCAGATTCTCGACCAGCGTCATCACGTCGCGCAGGATGACTTTACTATCCAGAGCCAGCAAGACATTCTGAACACGGCGAATCAGGTCACGGGCACGCTGACGATCTTCCTGGGCGGCGTCGCCGCCATCTCGCTGATCGTAGGCGGCATCGGCATTATGAACATCATGCTGGTTTCGGTGACGGAACGCACGCGCGAAATTGGCATCCGCAAAGCCGTGGGCGCGCGCAAGCGCGACATCTTGGCGCAGTTCTTGACGGAGGCGACAATCCTCAGTCTGTCTGGAGGGCTGCTTGGAATTCTGTTTGGCGCGACCATCGCGCACTTTATTTCAGGTATCCAGTTCGGAGCAAGCACGATAAATGCCGTTGTCGATCCGGACGCGGTGATCTTGGCGGTGCTTTTCTCCGCTGGCATCGGACTATTCTTTGGCAGCTATCCCGCCAACCGCGCCGCGGGCTTGCATCCGATCGACGCGCTGCGGTACGAGTAATCAGTAACCAGCGTTCAGTGAACAGCATCCAGTTGTTTCATCTGGAACGGATACAGAAAACGGCACACTGAAAACTGGAGACTGAATGCTGGCGCATCAGACACCGGGATGCGAAAACTATTTCTGAGCGCAGTCGTGCTCGTCGTCAGTGTGAGCGTCCTTGCCTTCGGCGGCATCGGCGTCTCGCTGGCGCTGGAAAACCAGGACGCGTTCTGCGCGGCGTGCCACACTGAGCCGGAAGTGACCTACTATCAGCAATCGACTCAGCCGAGTGCCGTCACGCTCGCGGCGTTTCATACGAGCAAGCAGACCGCCTGCATCGACTGCCACAGCGGCAGCGGAACCTTCGGCAGAGCCGAGGGCTTGCAGCAGGGCGCGCATGACTTGATACTTTATCTCGGCGGCGCGTACCACAAACCGGCGGTGACGACAAATCCGCAGGGCGACGATACCTGTACCAAATGCCATGCGAACGTTCTCGCCGGGACAGCGGCGCGCGGTAACCGCTCGACGAATGGTCACTATCATTTTTATCTGGCGCAATGGCAGGCAGCCGATCCGAACGCCGCGCACTGCACGACCTGTCACACCGCGCACACCCAAGGTCTCGACGGCTTGCAGTTCATGAGCCAGGGCAAGGTCGCTCAGCAGTGCGACAACTGCCACACCGCTTTGAGCGGGCGCGCGCGTTAGAGAGCAATTTAGGCAATCAACGGAGGAAATGTGAAACACTTGCATCGTTGGATCATCGTACTCGTCGCTTTGATGACTGTATCTATCGCGCCGTCGATCTTGGCAAGCGCGCCTACCGGCGCGGGACCGAACGACCCGTTGATGGTGCCGACTGGTTCGCAAACTATCGCCGCAAACACCACCCTGTGGTTTTACTTCGATTATGTGCCCCACACCGGCTCCGCGGGGCGATTTGGTGGTCCAGCGCGCAGCAGCGCCCAAGACCGAGCCAATGTCGCGGTGGACGCCAATGGCATTGGCGGACTCCAGTCTTCCGTTTACACGCCGGATGAAGCCGCGAATTGGTTGAACGATCCGACGACCGCGCCGGTGGGTCGCGGCACGCCGCTCTACGACACGTCGTCGGGCATCCTCGTGCATGACCTGTATTGGTCGGGCGCGTTCAACATCTCGGGTCGCTA
Source organism: Chloroflexota bacterium (assembly GCA_037445855.1). Classification (GTDB taxonomy): domain Bacteria; phylum Chloroflexota; class Anaerolineae; order UBA4142; family UBA4142; genus DAIDTM01. The sequence goes on from JBBIJS010000036.1 coordinate 12,107, forward strand.
CTTTGTCGCCATCACCAATAGCAATCCCGTCCCGGTTTCCATTCAATTGACGGTGACCGGAGACAACGTGACGCTCTATCCTCCGCCGACCGCCGTACCTTCGCCTACGTTGTTCGTGCCGATCACCGTGACGCCGGTGCCAACCAGCACCGTGCAAGGCAAGTTCGTTTTTGAAACCGCGACCGGCGGCGCGATCTATACCGTGAACGGCGATGGATCCAATCTCGCCCGCGTGTCGCACGGGATCGATCCGGCGTGGTCACCCGATGGAAAAATGATCACGTTCGCGCGGTGGGACAATACGGCGCCCGGTTTGTACATCGCGAACGCGGACGGGTCGAATGAGCAGATCCTCTATACCTCGCCCTTCATCCGGTCGCCGCGGTGGAGTCCGGACGGCAAGTACATTGCGTTCACGCAAGACAAAACGCTAAACGATAAAAAGACGACGTGGAAACTTGGTGTTGTCGAAGTCGCGACCGGCAAATTCTTCGAACCGCAGTGCTCGCAACTTTGCTACTTGCCAAGTTGGGGCAGTGACAGCGTCTCGCTGGCATACTTCGATCCCAGCGTCGGAATTATGGCGACGAATATCTTCAGCGGACCGGCATGGCTCGTCTTCGGACCCCAGGGCAGTTATTTCGACACGACCGCCAACATCATGCGTCCAATTCTGAACATGTCGCCGATTCAATCGGCGGAGCTGAGTCCCAATGGCAAGAGCATTGTCTATTCGCAACAAGCCGCGAATCGCTGGGAAGTAAGCACGGTCAATTCGGATGGCAGCAATGCGACGGGCATCACCAGTCCCGATCAGATCTTGTCACTGTTCTTCAACGTGGTCGATCACAACGTTACGCCGACGTGGTCGCCGGACGGCAAGCAAATCGCTTTCCTCTCCGATCGCAATGGCAAGTGGGAATTCTTCGTCGTGAACGCGGATGGAAGCGGCTTGACCCAAGTGCTCAAGAATGTCACCGATTCGATCCCGGTGCTCTATAGTTACAACTACGAACGAATGATGGATTGGACCAAATAGCAAATTGTGTTTTATGTGGAGAGCTATGGGTAGGACGATTGCAAGTGGAGCGATAATCTTTCTGGCGCTCATCGCGACCGCGTGCGCCGGACAAACAGCGGCGAACCCCGCCGCGCCAACGGTTGCGCCGGCGGTGGCAACCGCGCCGGCAGCTCCGCCCGCGGCGCCGGCTGCCGGGGACGTGATCCGTCTCGCGGTAGTGCCGGAGAAAAGCCAAGCGCGCTATCGCGTGCGCGAGCAGCTCGCGGGCGTCGCGCTCCCCAGTGACGCGGTTGGCGCGACGAACGCATTCACCGGCACGATCGTCGGCAAGACCGATGGCACGATTCTGTCCGATCAATCGATGTTCCAAGTAGACTTGCGGACGCTCAGGAGCAACGAAAGCGTCCGAGACAATTTCATCGGTCGCAGCGTGCTGGAGACCAGCCGCTATCCGTACGCGACGTTCGTGCCCACGTCGGCGCCGGGGCTTGCGCTGTCGCTGCCGCAATCTGGCGATGTCTCATTCAAGTTGATTGGAAATTTGACGATTCGTGATGTGACCAAGCCGGTGACCTGGGATGTCGCCGGCAAAGTGAGCGGCAATACGGCAACTGGGACCGCAACGACGACCTTTACGTTCGAGGACTTTGGTCTCACGCAGCCGCATGTCGCCCGCGTCCTGAGTATCGTCGATAGCATCAAGCTCGAACTCGATCTGACGCTGCAACGTCAATAGCGCCGGCATGGTGATTGTACACAAATCCTGTGGCGCAGGCGGCTCGCCTGCGGGCTGGCAGCCCGCGTCACAGAGATGTGGGTAACCACCCGCGCCGGCGATTCGAAGTAAAAGTGATGAGGACAGAGTGTTCGAGGTTTTGGGAGGTACGCTAGGTGGCTAGCAACAAAGTGTTCTTGGCCGTTGGGCTCGCGGTCTTGGTGGTCGTCGGCGTGATCGGCGCGGCGGCGGCTGGCTTTGCCGTCAGCCGTGTGATGGCGCGGCGCGCGCTCGCTCGTTCCGCGCCGTATTACGCGCCGCGCGCGCCGTTTGGGCGCGGAAATTTTTCCAATCGAGCGCCAGCGCCGGGCGGAATGCGCGGGCGAATGATGAATCAGTTCGCCGCGCGGCGCGGTTTCGTCCAGGGCGCGGCGCGCGGATTCTTGACGCCGGATGTGCTCGAAGCGGTCGCACAGACATTGAAAATGAATCCCGCCGATCTAACGACCGCGCTGCGCGGCGGCAAGACGCTGGCGGATCTTGCCAAGTCGCAGAACGTCGATGCGGCGCCAGTGCAAGCGGCGATTGCTAATGCGGAGAAAGCCGCGCTGGATCGCGCGGCAAAAGATGGTTTGATTCCCCAGGCGCGCGCGGACGCGCTGAAAGCGCAGATTGATCCAAGCAAGATCGATCTGACGAGTCGGCGCTTTGGAATGAGCGGCTTGGGTCGCGGGAACTTGCCGCAAAGACCCCAGCGTTTCAACCGCGCGCCGGCGCCTACACCCACGCCGACGCCGTGACGTGATGCGGCGCGCGGGGCGAGAGCAAAAACAAAATGGCTTGGCACGCGCTGCGCTCCCGGGTTCGAATCGGCAGACGCTGGTGGTCGCTCGTCACTCGCGTGGTGATCGCATTGCTGGTCGCGTGGCTGCTCGCGCATGCGCCCGTGCGGTTCATCGCACCGGAGAAATGGGTTGCGTTCGTCCAAGTGCCCATCGTCGTTTTCTTCCTGTTATGCTATCTCGGCAAAGTACTCTTTGATACCCTGTTCTTCGATCACTACAAATCCTGAAAGGAGAGGAATATGAAAAGTACATTGATCGCAATCGTCGTCGTCGTGTTGGTCGTCGTGGCGGGCGTGGGTGGATTCTTCGCTGGCAATAGCTTTGGTCCAAACGCGCAAGCGCAGAACGTCCAGCGCGAATTCTTCCAGCAGCGTTTCGGGCAAGGTGCGCCGAATGGAGCGCAGAACGGGCAAGGCGCGCCGCCACGCGGCAACCGCCCCGCCGAGGCGGGAACGGTAAAAAGCGTGCAAGGTAACACGATCCAGCTAAGTATGCAGAATGGCAGCGTGGTGACTGTGAATACGGATGCCCAAACCGTGATTCAGAAAACCGTGACCGGCGCAGTAACGGACATCCAACCCGGTCAGCGGATCACTGTCTTCAGCAGCCCAAGCAACGGGAACCCAGCTCCTGGTACGGCTGTGCTGGCAACCCAAATCTCGATCCTGCCGAGCGGACCAGCCGGACAATAGCCGGCGGGATTGAGCCATCGACAAAAAGTAGACCGTCTCCCGGAAGGGAAACGGTTTTTTGATTTCACCGACAGTCCTTACGCGTCGATACGGCTGT
>JBBIJS010000037.1:0-15332 GCA_037445855.1 Chloroflexota bacterium
ATCGACGGCAGCACGCGCTTCATTCGCTTCAACATTCGGATCGTATCAAACGCGTCGTCGTGCGTCTCGCCGGGAATGCCGAGCATGATGTTCGCCCAGAATTTCGGCGGGATGCGGCCCTGCGCCGCCAGATCATCGCCGATTCGGTTCAGCAGATCGATCGCAAAGTAATTGTCTTCGGCGGTACATTCCTTGTTGATGATCTTCAGCACGCGGTCACTGCCCGATTCAAAGCCGAGCGAGACGGTGTTCCAGTTGGTCTCGCGAACAATCGCTTCAAAAAGTTCGGGCCACTGCCGAACCGTATCGGTGCGTCCCGCCGCCCAGTACGGCCAGACCTTGTGCGCCTTGCGCGGATATTTCTCCAGCCATTCTTTCAGCCACGGCGGATTCTGGAAGAACATCGAATCGTGAATGACGAACGAACCGATGGGACCAAACTTGTCGTCCAGGAAATTTAGCTCATCGATGACTTGGTCAACCGATTTGCGTCCCATGTTCGGAATGTACGAGGCTTCGTTGCAGAAGACGCACTGCCACGGGCACACCCGGCTGGTCAGCACGGTCACGACCGGGCCCGGTCCCCAGCCGCATTCCGGTTCGAGCGGCCATGGGAAATCCCCGAGCTGCGGATTGGGCCACAGCGTGCGGTCCATCATCGGCCAGTCCGCCATCGATTTGCTGCCAACGCCGGTGACGACGCGCGGAAACGCGCGCGGGTCTTTGAGCAGATCGACGATGATATTTTCGCCCGCCCCTTGGCAGATGCGGTCGAATTCGCCGACGGCTTCCATCTCATCCGGCGCGACGGTCGCGTGCATTCCGCCGGTGATGACGAGTCCGTTCGGATTTACTTTCTTGAAAATCTTGGCGGCTTGGTACGCAAACGGATATGTGTAGCTGCGGACGTTCATAACGAGAACGTCGTAACCCTCGACGATTTTGTTCAACTCAGTCCACGACCGCAAAGAACGCGTCGAGTACAAATCTGTCTCGACGCCATTGCTCTTCAGAATCGTTCGCAAGAGACCCAGTCCGTGATCCTGCCAGCGGTCATGCGCGCCGGCCGGGCGCACGAATACGCCGAGGTCTCCCAAATCCAGCCAGAGACGTTTCATTTCTTTCCCGCTAACCTTCGCGCCAAGAGTTTCGGCTGGAGCTTGCGCCGGACCAAGCGCAACTCCGCCGGCAGCAGAACGAGATACGCCAACAACCCGGTCATAATGCCGATCGCCATCACGATGCCGGCGGTGATGAGTCGCGGTGATACCGGGAATCCGTTGTGGGGTCCAACAAGCACTACTCCGCCAGAGACAGCTACGGACGCCGTCGCAATCCCCATCGCAACGCCACAGATGAGGTAATAATTCAGGATGCTCGCCAGTTCTTTAAGTTCGTCCTTGGTCATTCGATGTCTTTCCAGATCGACGAGCCGGTCAGTTCGCCGCGACCTGCGCCTCGTCTAGTTTCGCTTTCACGTCGTCTTTCGTTTTCTTCGGCAGAACGATGTGAAGCGCCATCCGCAGCGTGCGCGGGAAATGCTGCCAGGTCGATTTGCGCATCAGCGTCATCAGCACGCGGTGCGGACGCAGATAAAAGCGGCGATACGCCTCTTTCCACTTGCGCTCTTGAACTTCCGCGGTCGTCTCGCCCATTTCAAAGCGCGCCTTGCCTTCGAAGAAAACGTAATCCTGCCAATCCTTGACGAGCATGCGCCCGCCGTTGCGATGCACCTGCTCCCAGACTTTGGTGCCCGGGTACGGCGTCATCATCGAAAAGTTGGCGACGAGCGGATCGAGTTCGCACGCGAACTTGATCGTCTTTTCCATCGTCGCTTCGTTGTCGCCCGGCAAGCCGATGATGAAAAAGCCCACCGTTTCGAGTCCGACCTTTTTCGCGTTCTTGAATGCCGCTCGAATCTGATCGTGCGTCACGCGCTTGTCGATCGATTCGAGAATATCTTCGTCGCCGGTCTCAACGCCGAACGCGAGGCGCAACAAGCCGGCTTGCTTCATATGCCGCAGCAGGTCTTCGTCCGCCAGGTTCGCGCGGATGCCGTTGATTAGAATCCACGGCACGTGATTCAGTTTTCCGTCGATCAAACGCTGGCTCAGCTCGTGCAGCCGCGCGCGCTGAATGTTCGCGGAATCGTCGAGGATGCCGATCTCCTGCGCGCCGAGATCGTTGACCAGGTGCGCCCATTCTTTGACCACGCTCTCCGGCGAGCGCGCGCGCCATTTCTCCGCCATCACGCTCTGGGAGCAGAACGTGCACCGGTACGGGCAGCCGCGCGACGTCATCATGCTGAACGATTTGCCTTTCGCGATCGCGTCCATCGCCGGCTGGAGCGACGTATAATGCTCCATCTTGAAAAAGTGGTACGCCGGAAACGGCAGCGCGTCCAGGTCCGCAATTGCCGGACGCTCGTGCGTGTGCCTGATCTTGCCATCGAGCGATTGGTATGTGATGCCGAGCACGCGGTCCAGCCACTGGTTCGCCGGATCGAGCAGTTCGCGCGCGGTGAATTTCGGATGGGCGGCTTTGGCGCGCTCAACGACCTGGCACAGATTGATCCAGGTGTCCTCGCCCTCTCCCCGCGCCACGATGTCGATCTCTGCGCGCGACGCGGATTCCTCCGGCAGCGCGGAGACGTGCGGACCGCCTTGCACGATCGGAATGTCCGCGACGGATTTGATTTCACGCGCGGCGTACCAACCCTGCTTCACCTGCGGCGTGTTGCTCGTAATGCCAACGATGTCGGGCTGATAGTCGCGGATGAAATCGGTGAGACGAACCTCTTCGACATCCATATCGAAGACGCGCACCTCATAGCCCTGCCGTTCGCTGACGGCGGCGAGATAGGCAAGTCCCAAATGCGGTGTCGTGCGGGTATCGATGGGCAGTTGAAAACGCGGATTGATCAATAGAACACGCAAGGCGAACCTCCTAACCGGCAGGGCACGCAGATTTGGATCGAGGAAACTCAATAGCGGTATTATACCATTGACCCGAAGTCAAGTCAATCATTCGACGTGCGCGGGTGTTTAATTTGTATAAAGGGATTTAGACATATTCGGCGCTCGTCACTCCGCGCTGAGCGCTGCGCCATCGAATCGCGCCGGCGTCCGCCAGCGAAAATCGCGTTCGCGGTCGCGATAGCTGACCGTCTTGCGATAACCCAAGTCCGTGCTGAAACTGGAAAACATGCGGCGCTGGTACTGCGCCACCGGATGTCGCTGCAGCGTCCGTAGACCGCGCATTGCAATCGCCGCCGGGTCATATGCCTTGTGGCAGATCCAATCATAACCGCGCCGCAACTGCTCCACCGTCATCTGCGCCGGCTGAAAGACCACGTGCGCGGTATCGTACAAACTCCACGGCACGTTGGGCAACAAGCGTCCTTGCGCTTCGTAATCGCGCCGCAGCTCAGTGCCGGGGTACGGCGTCATGATCGTAAAGCTCACCGAATCCAACCCGCTCTCGCGCACGAAATCCCAGGTCGATTCAAACACATCGGTCGTATCGCCGTCCAGCCCCAGCACGAAGAGTCCCACGACCCCGATCCCGTGCTGGTGAATCGTGTTAATGATCCGTTTGTATTCTTCGATGCCGCCCTTGCTCTTACCGCCCAGGTCGCGCCGATTGCTCGAGTTGATCGACTCGAAGCCGATGAAAAACTTTTCGAGATGCGCGCGCCGCGCCAGTCCAAGCAACTCTGGGAAATTTCCCACCATCATTTCCGCCTGCGCGGTCCAGCCGCTCAGGTTCAACTTCGACAGTGCCTCAAACACCTGGACGATATAATCCGGGTTCGTCCGGAAATTCAGACCGAAGTTGTCGTCGGTGAGGAAGAACCGCTTGATCCGCCGCCGCTGAATTTCTTCCACCACCTCCTCGACCGGCCGATGGCGCATCACGCGACCGCTGACGCGAATCGCGGTGCAGAACGTACAGTCGCGCGGACAGCCGCGCGTGATTTCCATATACGGCGTCCAATAGTTGCGATGCTCGCCCACCATTTCGATCACGCGGTCGGTCAGCCGCGCGACGCCGTCGAGACTCGCCCACTGCTCGTCGATATAGAGTTTCTGCGCGGTCCCCTGCGCGACATCGCGGAGGATCTGGGGCCACGTGTGATACGCTTCGCCGACCACCGTGATGTCTGCCCACTGCTGGACTTCTTGCGGAATCAGCGTCGCGTGCGTGCCGCCGACCACGACGGTGCTGCCGCGTGCCTGCGCTGCCGTGGCAATTTCTTTCGCGCGCTCGATCGACAGCGTCTTGCTCGTGATGCCGACCAGATCGTGCGGACCGAGCTGGTGCAGCGGGATCGGTCCGAGGTCTTCGTCCCAGATTTCGACGGGGAGGCTGTCCGGCACGAGCGACGCCAGCCGCATCAGGGTGTACGGCGAACCCTGTGCGCGACCCCAGATTCGTCCATCCCGCTCCGGGTAAATCAAAACGATCTTATGAATGTCCACTGGGATTCTCTTTCCTAGAGCGCGTGGGCTTGCCGCGGAAACGCGGTTGCCCGCGCCGCGAGAAACGCATCGTTCTGCGCGTCATAGTGCCGGACGAAAACGGAAATTTGATTATCGTCGATCGTGATCAAATTGTACGCATTGCCGTGACCGTGCCGCGTCCGCGCGCTGGTCGCGGTGCCCGCGCGCGCGACGACGATCCCTTCGGGCGATTGCGCCGCGGCGGGCACGTGCGTGTGCCCGTTCAACACCAGTTCCACGCCGCGCGGCGCGAGAAACCTCAGCGCGCGCGCCGGGTACCAAAAACCGGCGGGCTGCGTTTTGCCTTCCCACATCAAGTGATGGTGCGTCGCGACGATCTTGACCGCGCCGCGCGGCGCGCCGTCGAGCTGCGCCGTGAGCCACACGCGCTGCTGGCTCGACCAAAAGCCGCCGGGCAAAATACGCCGGTTATCGTTCAACCCGGCGATAAACAAACCCCTCGCGGCAAGCGTCGAGTCCGTTTCGGCGTGGATGTACTTTTGATAGCGCGCGAACGGGGTGAACAGCCGCTCGAAGGGCGCGAACACGGGTTGATCGTGATTTCCCGGAATCGTGAGCGTGGGACGCGCAATCTTGTCCAAGTACTCGCGCGCGGCGTGGTACTCGTTGGGTCGCGCCCGCATTGTAAAATCACCGGATACGACCACCGCGTCCGGATGCAACGTCTCGATTTCCTTTAGAATTAAATCGCCAAGATGGGAAGAAAAGCCCGGTCCAAAATGGAGATCGGAGAGATGAATGAGTGTGGGCATCTTTCAGTGACCAGTGAGTAGTGAACAGTGAGCAGTGAACAGTAATTTGCTGTCCACTGTTCACTGCCCCACTGTTTGCTGTTCACTGCATTTTCTTCACCAACGCGTCGGTGTCGATCTGGGCGCGCTGCAAGCGCCCGCTATAGTCCACGTATATTGTCTTCCATTCCGAGAATGTGTCAAGCACCACCGGTCCCCCGCCCTCGCGGTGACCGTTGCCGGTGCCGCGCGTGCCGCCGAAGGGCAACTGCACTTCGGACCCGATCGTGCCGGCGTTGATGTAGAGCAAGCCGGTCGTCACATCGCGCATCGCCTCGAACGCGCGGTTGACGTTCGACGTATAGACCGAAGTGGAAAGGCCGAAGTTGGTGCGATTGTTGCGCTCGATCGCCTCCTCAAGCGAGGCAGCGCTCAGCACGGAAAGCGCAGGACCGAAGATCTCTTCTTGCGCGACGCGCATCGTCGGCGTTACGCCGTCGAAGATCGTCGGTAGGTAGAAGGAACCTTTCGATAAATCGCCGTCGGTCGCCCGCGCGCCGCCGATCAGGACGGCGGCGCCTTCCTTCTTCGCGATTTCGGTATACTCGTGAATCTTGTCCGCGGCTTTCTGGTTGATGACCGGACCCACGTCCGTCGTCGGCAGCAAGCCATCGCCCAGGCGCAGTTTCGCCGTGCGCGCAACGAGTTTATCGAGCAATGGCTTTTTGATTGCTTGATGCGCGATCACGCGGCTGGCGGCGGTGCAACGCTGTCCGCTCGTCCCGAACGCGCTCCACAGAATTCCTTCGACCGCCAGGTCTAGGTCGGCATCGTCCATCACGATGATCGCGTTCTTGCCGCCCATTTCGAGCGAGACGCGCTTCAAGTTCTGCGCGCCTTTGATGCCCACCTCGCGACCGATGTCCGTTGAGCCAGTGAAGGTGATGAGCCGCACCTTGGGATGCGCGACCAGTCCGTCGCCGACGACGCCGCCGGAGCCGGTGATGAGATTCACGACGCCCGGCGGAAAGCCGGCTTCTTCGTAAATCTCGATCATGCGCTCGGCAAGCACCGGGGTGTCGCTCGCCGGCTTCCAGATGACCGTGTTGCCGCAGATGAGCGCGGGAAACATTTTCCATGCCGGGATCGCGATCGGAAAATTCCACGGCGTGATCGCGGCGACGACGCCGAGCGGATCGCGCACTGCCATCGCCCATTTGCTCGGCAGTTCTGACGGCACGAGCAAGCCGTTGAGCCGGCGTCCCTCACCCGCCATGTACATCGCCATGTCGATCGCTTCCTGCACGTCGCCGAGCGCTTCGGGCAGCACCTTGCCCATCTCGCGCGTGAGCAGCTCGCCCATTTCCTGTTTGCGCGCGCGCAAGATTTCTGAGACGCGATAAATCAGTTCGGCGCGCTGGGGCGCGGGATACTTGCGCCATTTCTCGAACGCGCGGTCTGCCGCGTCGACGGCGTCCGTCACGTCCTGCGCGTTCGACACTTGCAGCGTGCCGACCAACTCGCCGGTTGCCGGGCTGTGGCTCTCGAACGTCCGACCGCTGCTCGAAGACACCCACTTGCCGTTGATAAAGTTCTTGAATTCCTTCGCAGAATCACTCATTGGTTTTCCTCTTCCCGCCGATTGACTTGCGGGGCACACGCGGCTGGCGGCGGCGCAACCCTCGCGTCAATCTGCATTGATTGACGAATCTCGTCTTGCGCCTAGTTTATCATATTCCACGCGCGCGGGCAAACTGAGCGCCATTCTCGCGCCGAGCGTCCGCCGGCAAATTGCAAGCAAACACGCGCCGGACTTCGCGTTTTGTCTCTTGGGAGCTTTAGCGTATAATCGAGTCCGCTTCAGAAGACATCGACCAGCCGCTGGACTGGCAAAACGAAATATTTCTCCTCACATGATTGGAACGGCGAATGCAAAACATAGAAGGAAACTTTGCTCTGAGCCGATTGCAAAGTCTTGAAAATAAAATACGCGTCGGCATCGTTGGGATCGGTTCAGCCGGCGGGGGAATGGTCTACCAATCGCACGTCACGCCCGGCATTGAGTGCGTCGCCCTCGCCGACATTCACATCGAACGCGCGATTGCGTATGCTCAAATGTTGAAACGCGAATATCGCGTGGTTCAGAATCTCGCCGCGATGCAGCAAGCGATCGAACTGGGCGTGCTGGCGATTTGCGACGACGGCGACCTAGTGGCGCGGTGCGGTCTGATCGACGTGTTCGTCGAGTCCTCCAATTCGATCACGGAGGCGGGACGATTCTGCCTCACCGCGTTGGAACATCAAAAGCATCTGGTGATGGTGAATGCGGAAGCCGATCTCATCTTCGGACCGTACTTGATGCGCCGGGCGCAGGACCATGGAGTTGTCTACACCAGCTGCGACGGGGATCAGCACGTCGTCATCAAGCATTTGGTGGATGACCTCCAGTTGTGGGGATTTGAATTGGTGATCGCGGGAAACATCAAGGGCTTTCTTGATCGCTATTCCAATCCAACCAAGATTATTCCGGAAGCGAACAAGCGGTATCTGGATTATCAAATGGCGGCATCCTACACGGACGGGACAAAACTGAATATCGAAATGGCGCTGACCGCGAACGCGCTGGGTCTTTCCACCGCGGTACCGGGGATGCACGGACCGCGCGCGCGGCATGTCCGCGATGCCTTGGCGCGATTTGATCTACCCGCGCTGTGGGACAAACATGGAGCTGTCGTCGACTATGTGCTGGGCGCTGAACCCCGGGGCGGCGTTTTTGCAATCGGCTACTGTGACAATGCGTATCAGCGAAAGATGCTCGCGTGGTTTCCGCCGGAGATGGGCGCGGGACCCTTCTACATATTTTACCGTCCCTATCATCTCCTCCATGTCGAAGCGATGAACACGCTTGCCGCCGCCTGCCTAGATCACCGCGCCCAATTTCAGCCGCGCTTTGGTTTTCGAACCAACGTTTACGCGTTTGCAAAACGCGATCTCCGCCAGGGCGAAAAACTCGACGGGATCGGCGGCTATGCCTGCTATGGTCTGATCGAAAACTGCGCGGAGGATGACGCCCGCGCCGGCTTGCCCATCTGCCTCGCAGACGGCGTCGTCCTGGAACGCGACGTCGCCAAAGACGAGAGGATCCTGCTCGCGGCGGTTCGCTCTGATCCCAACCGCTTCGACTTTCAACTCTATTCGAAGGCGCTGGAAGAATCCGCAAGGATGGCGCGATGAAGCTCGGAATCGCGGTCGTTTATTTATTGGCTGCGGCGGATGAGAAGCTGCTCGATCTGCATTTGAGTCAGATCGAAGGTTGCACGCCGGTTGACTATACCCTCTACGCCAGCGTCAACCGGCTTTCGGATCGGTTGCGCCTGAAACTGGAACCACACCCCCGCGTCAGAATCTGCGAAGGTCCAACGACCGAGCTCCGGGGCGCGCCGGAGCATTCGTTTTATTTGGAGCGGCTGGTTGAATCCGCGATCCAAGAGGGTGTCACGCATCTGGTCACGCTGCACGTCGATTCGTTTCCCTTGCGCTCGGATTGGGTCGCGAATCTCGACGCGCAATTATCTGATTCTGTGGCGCTGGCGACTGTTTCTCCCGGACCGTACACGGCTTGCCTCTTCTTCCGCAGAGAATTCTATATCAATCACCATCCGAGGTTCCTCTTGTCCGATGACGAATGCGCCTCCCCAACCTACACCTTGTATTCTCGCCAATTCAAACACATCCTGCACTCGGGCATCGGTTATATGTACCGCGCCTATGCGGATGGGCTTACCTGGTATCCACTTACGGAATCGAAATTAGACCGTGGCATCGGAACTGTCTATCAAGATTTGATTTTCCATCTGAACGGGACGGCGCGTCTCAGTAACGTTGAATCGAGCGAAGACAAAATTTCGCGGAACCCGCGGTTTGTCCGGCTGCTTTATCAAGCGCGCCGGTTGAGCCGGGCAATTTTTCCCGCGCGGATCAGGTCTACCATCTGGGAACGCTTCGGCGATCCGCTGGAGCAGATGGTCGATCGGCCGGTCTTTGAGTACGCAAAAAAGCAGCTCTTGGAGAATCCGGAGGCGTACCTGAGCATTCTCCACAAGAGCAAGTGATGAATCGCCGGCAGGTTGCCGCGCTTTACACCGAAAACACTGCGCGTGTGCTCCAGCCCCTCCCGACTCTTACGGCTTTCTAACGCGCCAAAACCATTTCTTATATCCTTTTAAGCGGGGTTCTGTACAATTGATAAGGTAGACAGGCGCCGCGTCAACCCGAAAGCAGGATTGCAGTGATCGACCAATTGAAACACCGAACCGAATTTCTGTTTGCCCATTGGGCAGTGCCTGTGCTGGCGGACCTGCGCGGCGCGCGCTGGCGCCAACTGGTGGATCGAATTGCCGCGTTGCCTTCCACGCACTCCGATGCGCTCGCGCTGGCGTTGGTGATGATCCGCGTGAATGGCTGCGCCAACTGCGACGCGCGGCGTTATCGCGAGCGCGCCGGCTGCGCCAATTGTTCGCGCTTGGTGCTCACCACCTTAAACCGGGAGACCGAAGCGGATCTGCTGGTGCGTTATCGCGCGGCGCAGAAAGAAATCGCTCGATCCGCTTTCATGCAAACCGTAAATGAGCAAGCCGCCTAAGATGGCACGCGCAAACGCGGCAGCCGCCATTGCCCACGAACACAGTCTCGCCGGCGAGAAACTTTCGCTGCTGGCAGTCTTTGCGCACCCGGAGGATGAATCGTTTGGTCCTGCGGGGACGCTGGCAAAATATGCCAGTGAAGGCGTGCAGGTCTCGCTTGCCATGGCGACGCGCGAAGCCGCGCCGAGTATCTCCGAATTGAAAGCGCATGGCGCAGAACCCACCGCGGCGCAAGCGCGCGATCGGATGTGCTCCTGCCGGACGACCGGCGTGCGGCGCGCGTGTGTGCTGGACACGCGCCCAGGCGAGCTGGTCACACTGGATCGGCAGGTGATCGAAGGGCAACTCGTGCGGCTGATCCGCGAGGTGCAGCCGCAGGTCATCATCACGTTTGGACCGGATGGGCTGCTGAGCAGCGACGACGATCACGAGATCATCAGCCGCGCGGTGGTGGCGGCGTTTCGCGATGCCGGCGACGCGTCCAAGTACGCGCAGCATTTTCGCGAGGGTCTGGGCGTCCACGCGCCGCAGAAGCTGTACTATTGCGTTTTGCCGCAGAGTCTGGTCACGCGTTGGGGTGTGGCGGGTCTCTCTTCGGTGCCGGATACTCAAGTCACCGCGATCCTGGACGTGTCCTCCTACGGCGAGGCGATGACCAGAGCGCTGTACTGCCAGCGCCATCATATTCTCGATTCCATCCGCTGGCTGACCGAGGAGCGGCGATTGGAATGGGACGCGGAATATTACACGCTCGTCGAGTCGCGGCTGAACAAAAAACCGCGGCGCGAAAAGGATTTGTTCGCGGGACTGCGATAAGAACTCGACCGGGTGATCCGCTTGTGGAGACGTAGCGCGCTACGTCTCTTTTTTTGTGCCGCCTGAATTGTGGTATAATCGAAGCCGAGGCAATGATGCCAAGATTTCTCAGCGCCGATTCGTTCACTTCCTCTCCTCACCACACCTGCTCCGCGGTCGCCCTAGCACTTTGCCACCGACGATTCCGCGGCATCCCCTGCCCACCTTCTACTTTTCCTTCCCGCACATCGAATCCAAATTCAGAAATTCTCAAGTGAGGTAACCATGCGAACCATCGAATTCAAATCGGGCAACACTGAAACCGTTCGCGGCGTACTGTTCGAGCCGACCACGGCGCCGCCGCATCCGGCAATTATTTTCGCCCACGGGTTTCTATCGTCCCACGAAGAGTTTGGCGATTACCCGGAGAAATTCTGCCAGCGCGGCTACTTGGTTCTGGCAATCGATTTTCGCGGGCACGGCGCGAGCGACGGAATGCGCGGATTGATTTCGGAAGAGCGTATGGTCGAAGACCTGAAACACGCACTGGACTTGCTCGAGGCGCAGCCCGGGATCGACAACAAGCGGATCGCGTTGTTCGGGCATTCGCTGGGCGGCGGCGCGGTGCTGTGCGCCACCGCGCGCGACGCGCGCGTCTCCGCCGTCGTCGCGGGCGCGACGGTGGGACAGCTGCGCGCCGAGTTGAGTCCCGGCGAGTTGTTGCAGTACCGCGTGGTCGATCGGCTGAATCGTTTGCAAAAAGCGCTCACGCACAAATCGCTCTACGTGCCGTATCGCGTTTCGTACGAGCACATCTTCAGCGATCACGAAGCGCGCGCCGCCGCGGCGACGAAGGGCTTTCTTCAAAAGTCTCTGCCCGCCGATAACATCCCGCTCCTACTCCAGCAAGACGCTATCGCCTGCGCGCAGAGGATCCGCGTGCCTGCGCTCATCGTCCAGGGCGAGAAGGATGCGGTCGTGCAGCACACCAGCGTCCGCGCAGTCTACGACACGCTTGCCGGCGAGAAAGAACTTTACGTCGTCGAAGGGTCGGGTCACTCGTTCGCGACGGACTGGAAAGGCAACGAAGCATTTGAACACATCGCTGCATGGATGGACAAGCATTTCAAGTCATGACCGAGGACGGAAGACGGATGACCGCGGTGGAAGATATCCGTCTTTCGTCACATTCAGCGAAGAATCGCGAAAGGCATTTCTGATGAAAGCACTCGTCAAGAAATACGCACAACCCGGCTTGTGGTTAGAGGAAGTACCCATCCCGGAAATCGGCATCAATGATGTCCTGATCAAAATCCGCAAGACCGCCATTTGCGGCACCGACGTGCATATTTGGAATTGGGACGCCTGGGCGCAAAAGACCATCCCGGTCCCGATGACCATCGGGCATGAGTTCGTCGGCGCAATCAAAGCCATCGGCAGTAACGTGCATGACTTTGCGATTGGCGATGTCGTCTCGGGGGAAGGTCACATCGTCTGCGGCAGATGCCGGAACTGTCTGGCGGGACGCCGCCATCTCTGCAAAGATACGAAGGGCGTCGGAGTCAATCGCCCGGGGGTTTTCGCCGAGTATCTTTCGATCCCCGTGACCAACGCTTGGCACGCCGATCCCAAAATCCCACTCGATATTCTGAGCATCTTCGATCCGTTTGGAAATGCGACGCACACCGCGCTGACCTTTGAAGTGCTGGGCGAAGATGTCCTCATCACCGGCGCCGGTCCCATCGGTATCATGGCAACCGCCATCGCCAAACATGCCGGCGCGCGCTACGTGGTCACGACCGACATCAATCCTTATCGCCTCAACCTGGCGAAGAAAATGGGCGCGACCGTAGCGCTGGATATTCGGGAGACGAGCGTCGCACAAGTTCAGCAAGAGCTGGGGATGAAAGAAGGATTCGATGTTGGTTTAGAAATGTCGGGCAGCGGCGCGGCGTTCAAAGAGATGCTCGCGAATATGTGCCACGGCGCGAAAATCGCGCTGCTGGGTCTGCCCACCCAAGAATCGGCGATCGATTGGACGACGGTCATCTTCAACATGCTGACGATCAAAGGGATTTACGGGCGCGAGATGTACGAGACTTGGTACTTGATGCAGTCGATGCTCCAAAGCGGCTTGGACATCAGCCCGGTCATCACACACCGGTTCCACTATACCGAATTTGAAAAGGCATTCGAAGTGATGCGGTCGGGCAATTCGGGCAAGGTGATTTTGAATTGGGGCGAATGACGGAGGACGAAAGACAGAGGACGGAGGAACAGTCTTCCGTCGTCCGTCGTCCGTCAAGGAGAGTACGATGTCAACCAAACTGCAATGGATTTCTGACGAACTGAACAATCTGCGCCAACAAGGACTCTACAACAACATTCGCACGATTGGCTCGCCGCAAGGCGCGTGGCTCGTCGTCGATGGCAAGCGCGTGCTCAACTTTTGCTCGAACAACTATCTCGGCTTGGCAAACGATGCGCGCTTGCGCGACGCGGCGAAACGCGCGATCGACGAATTCGGCGCGGGACCGGCAGCGGTGCGCTCGATTGCCGGCACGCTGACGCTGCACCGCGAACTCGAAGCGCGGCTCGCCAAGTTCAAAGGCGCGGAAGCGACGATTGCGTTCCAATCCGGCTTTGCGTCGAACCTCGGCGCGATTGCCGCGCTCGTCGGCAAAGAAGACGTGATCTTTTCCGATGAGTTGAACCACGCCAGCATCATCGACGGCGCGCGGCTGTCCGGCGCGAAGATCGTGCGGTACGCGCACAACGACGCGAACGCGCTCGAAGACACGATCAAGAAAGAATCGCGCGCCGCGTACCGCCGCGCGCTCATTATCAGCGACGGCGTGTTCTCGATGGACGGCGACATCGCGCCGCTGCCCGATCTCGTCGCGGTCGCGGAGCGCCACGACATTATGCTGATGATCGACGACGCGCACGGCGAAGGCGTGCTCGGTCGCGGCGGGCGCGGCATCGTCGATCATTTCAAGATGCACGGACGCGTCGACATCGAGATCGGCACGCTGTCGAAAGCGTTCGGCGTTGTCGGCGGATACGTCGCCGGCAAGAAAGAAATCGTTGAGTGGCTGAACCAGCGCGGGCGCCCGTTCTTGTTCTCGTCAGCGCTCACCGCGGCGGATACTGCCGCGTGCATCGCCGGCGTGGACATTCTCGAATCGTCCACCGAGCTCGTGGACAAGTTGTGGGACAATGCGCGCTATTTCAAGAGCGAGGTGAAGCGGCTTGGGTTCGACACCGGCAAGGGCGAGACGCCGATCACGCCGGTGATGCTCGGCGACGCGTCGCTGGCGCAAAAGTTTTCGCGTGCGCTGTTCGAGAACGGCGTGTTCGGCATGGCAATCGGCTACCCGACCGTGCCGCAGGGCAAGGCGCGCATCCGCGTGATGATTTCCGCCGCGCACGCGCGGGCGGACTTGGATCGCGGGCTAGAAGCGTTCGCGCGCGTGGGAAAAGAGTTGGGTGTGATAAAATGACCGACGACGGAGGACGGAGATTTCTGTCATCGGTCATCCGTCCTCCGTCTGTCTTTGGAGGCAATGTGTCAGAGCAAAAAATTTTGTACCTTTCGCAATCCGACATCGCGTCACTTGGGGTGACGATGAAAGAAATCATCGCTGCGCTGGAGGTCGCGTTCCGCGAACACGGCAACGGCAAAGTCGAGATGCCACCCAAGCCGGGCGTGCACACGCAGCCCGACGCGTTCATTCACGCGATGCCGGCGTGGATTCCCGCGCTGCACTCGGTCGGCGTGAAATGGGTCAGTGGCTATCCCGACAATTTCAAGCGTGGGCTGCCGTACATCGCTGGCTTGCTGATCCTCAACGACGAGGTGACCGGCATTCCGCTCGCGGTGATGGATTGCTCTTGGATTACCGCGATGCGTACCGGCGCGGCGACTGCCGTCGCGGCAAAGTACCTCGCGCGACCGGAATCGGAATCGGTTGGCATCCTCGGCTGCGGCGTGCAGGGACGCAGCAATCTCGACGCGCTCAACGTGTTGTTCAAGATCAAGCGTGTCGTCGCGTACGATTCGTTGCCTGAACAGGTGGATCGCTTCGCGGCGGACATCGAAAAGCGGTTGGGCGTGCAAGTCACAAAAGCCAAGCAGCCGCGCGACGCGGTGGATGGGCTGGATATGGTTGTGACCGCGGGACCGATCCTACACAAGCCGCATGCGACCATCAAAGCGGGCTGGCTGGGCGAAGGCGCGTTCGCGTCGCTAGTCGATTTTGATTCGTACTGGGATGGCGCGGCGATGAAAGAGGCGACCAAGTTCTGCACCGACGATGTGCCGCAGTTGGAGCACTACCGTTCGATCGGCTACTTTCAAAGCATCCCGCCGATTTACGCGACCGTCGGCGAGTTGGTTGCAGGCAACAAGCGCGGACGCGAGAACCCGCGCGAAAAAACAATGACGTGCAACCTCGGTCTCGCGCTCGACGATATGGCGACTGCGCCGATCGTCTACCAGCGCGCAGTGGAACGCGGCGTGGGGACGTGGCTGGAGTTGTGATGTCGCGCGGGCTGCCAGCCCGCTACCTGCGGGCGAGCCGCCCGCGTTTTATCCCGTTGCGCGAGCTGCCAGCTCGCTATACCTGCGGGCGAGCCGC
>JBBIJS010000038.1:0-15322 GCA_037445855.1 Chloroflexota bacterium
TTTATCGGACTCGGCGTGATGGGCAAACCGATGGCGCGCAATTTGATGAAGGCGGGCTTTCCGCTCGTCGTCCACAACCGTTCGCGCGGCGCGGTCGCTGAATTGGAGAAAGAAGGCGCGCGCGTCGCGGCATCGCCCAAAGACGTTGCCGCGCAGAGCGACATCGTCATTTTGATGCTGCCGGATTCGCCAGACGTGGAAGCCGTCGTCGCCGGCAGCAACGGCGTTTTCGACGGCGCGCGGCGCGGAATGCTTTTGATCGATATGAGTACGATTTCGCCGATCGTCGCGCGGAAACTCGCGCGCGACGCGGAGGCGCGCGGCATCGCTATGCTCGACGCGCCGGTAAGCGGCGGCGACGTGGGCGCGCTCAACGCAACGCTTTCGATCATGGTCGGCGGCAGCGAAAGCGCGTTCAACCGCGCGCTGCCGGTGTTTCAGGCGATGGGCAACGCGGAGCGCATCGTGCGCATCGGCGACCCCGGCGCGGGACAGGTTGCCAAAGCCGCCAATCAAATTATCGTCGGGCTGACGATTGAAGCGATCAGCGAAGCGCTCGTGCTCGCCGCCAAAGCCGGCGTCGATCCCGCGCAAGTGCGGCAGGCGCTGCTTGGCGGGTTCGCGCAGAGCCGCGTGCTCGACCTGCACGGCCAGCGTATGCTCGATCGGAATTTCAAGCCCGGCGCGCGCGTGAGCACGCAGCACAAAGACCTGGGCATTGCACTCGCACTGGGAAAAGAATACGCCGTGCCGCTGCCTGCCACGGCGCACGCGCATCAGCTGTATAACGCCATGCTCGCCGCGGGTCACGCCGACCTCGATCATTCGAGTCTCGTGATACTCATCGAAGAGATGGCTCAAGCACGCGTCAAATGACGAAGGATTTTTCGTCGTCCGTCCTTCGACATTCGTCTTTCGTTCTTCGTCCTCCGTCTTCCATCTGCTCTCAAACCTTGACCTATTTTTGACCTTGCGCTGACTCCATTTGGACTTGCAATTGATAAGATAATCTTTGGTAAGCGGGTTCATCAGTGCGGATGAACCACTCTTGGTTTGAATCGGTAGACTCGATAAGGTTACGAATGCCTTTCCGCTGCCCGGCGGAAGGGCGCTTTTTATTTCAGGAGAAACAGCATGCATCGATTCGCAAGTCTTGTGATGGCATCCTTGCTCTTCGCGCTCTTCGCCGTCTTAGCGGTTCCCGCAGCCCACGCCAGCGGACCCGGCGACTCGCCCTTGCCGGCGCAGGTGGAGAATCAAACGTGTCTCGCCTGCCACTCGAACCGCGATCTGTCCGTGAAACTACCTAGCGGCGAAACCCTTTCACTCTACACCGATGCGAACGCGTTCAATCAATCCGTCCACGGCAAACAGGGACAGCGCTGCACGGCTTGCCACACGAATATCAGCGGTTATCCCCACCCGCCCATCGCGGCGCAGGACGCGCGCGATTTCTCGATTCAGATGTACACGCTCTGCCGCCAATGCCACAACGACTTGTATCAAAAGACGCTGGACTCGATGCACGCCAAAGGACTGGCAGCCGGCGACCGCAACGCGGCGATCTGCACCGATTGCCACACCGCGCACTACGTCACGCCGCCGAACGAACCGCGTTCCAAGATCCCGCAGACCTGCCGGAAATGCCACAGCACGATTTACGATCAATACAAAGGCAGCGTCCACGGCGCGGCGCTGCTGGACGAGTCCAACCCCGACGTGCCGACCTGCATTGATTGCCACGGCGTCCACAACATCGGCGATCCGACGACGAATGCGTTCCGCCTCAAATCGCCGGAGCTGTGCGCCAAGTGCCACACCGATAAAGCGTTGATGCGCAAGTACAATATCTCGACGGATGTGCTGGCAACCTACGTCGCCGATTTCCACGGCACCACCGTCGAACTATTCCAAAAGCAATCGCCGGACGCGCCGACGAACAAGCCCGTCTGCACCGACTGCCACGGCATCCATGATATCAAGAAAGTGGACGATCCCACGTCGCGCGTCATCAAAGAGAACCTGCTCAAGACCTGTCAGCAATGCCATCCCGATGCGACCGCAAACTTTCCCGCGTCCTGGATGAGTCATTATATCGCTTCCCCGGAAAAGTATCCCACCGTGTACTATGTGAATTTATTCTACACCATCCTGATCCCGCTAGTCCTGGGTGGCATGATGGCTTTTGTGCTGCTAGACCTCGCGCGCCGTTTGATCAATCGCTTTCAGAAAAATGGGAGGGCCTAGAACTATGGCCGAGCAGAAAGAATATTTCCGTTTCACCGTACCGCAGCGATTCGAACATTGGATCCTGGTGATCTCGTTCACGGGACTCGTCCTCACCGGCATCCCGCAGAAATTCGCCGGCGCCAATTGGGCGGAGTGGCTGATCGGCGTGCTGGGCGGCATCGAGAGCGTGCGCATCATTCACCACGCCTCCGCGATTGTTCTGGTGCTGGCGAGCGTCTACCACGTGGTCGCGGTGGCGTACAAGATCTTCGTGCTGCGCGTCCGCTGGACGATGTTTCCCCGGCTGGACGATGTGCTGGACGCGCTCGACGCGATTCGCTACAACCTCGGGCTGACCAAAGAACACCCTCAACTCGATCGCTATAATTTCGGCGAAAAAGTGGAATACTGGGCGCTGGTCTGGGGCACCGTGATTATGGGCTTGACGGGCTTTATCATGTGGAACCCGATCAACGCGGCGCGCTTTCTGCCGGGCGACATCATCCCCGCCGCGAAAGCTGCCCACGGCGCGGAAGCAATTCTCGCCGCGCTCGCCATCGTGATCTGGCATTTTTACAACGTCCATCTCAAGACCTTCAGCAAAGCCATGTTCACCGGCAAAATGACGCAGCATCAAATGGAAGAAGAGCACGCGCTAGAACTGGCGCGGATCGAGCAAGCCAAAGTGGACGTGCGTCCCGCGCCCGACATTATCAAGAAACGTGAACGCATCTTCATCCCGGTCGCCGCAATCGGATCGGTGCTCGCGCTCCTGGCGCTCTTCTTCCTGATCACGTACGAGAATACCGCGCCGCTCACCACCCTGCCGCGCCGCGCGCAGCCGGTGCAAATCTTCGCGCCGATTACTCCAACGGCTTTGCCGAGCGCCGGAGTAACACCCGCGCCGACAGGCGGCGTCGTTGCCGCCAAGCCGCTGCCCGCCGATCACGCGGGCCGCACCACTTGTCTGGCGTGTCACACGAGCATGGCTCAGCCCGCGCTGCCCGCCGATCACGCTGGGCGCACGGACGCGACGTGTACCACGTGCCATAAAGCCGGCGGCGCGCCGGCGGCGCAACCCACATCGGCGCCCGCCACTGCCGCACCCGGCGCAACCGCGGCGCCCACCTCCGCACCCGCTTCGACTAGTACGGGTCCAAAGCCGCAGCCAGCGGATCACGCCGGACGAACGACTTGCACGGCGTGTCATGCGAACGGCGTCGGTCCCGCTGAACCGGCAGATCACACCGGGCGCACTGACGCGACCTGCGCGGCGTGCCATAAAGCACCGTAATCTGATCGTCGGCTTTTCTTCCTGCGGAAACCTCTCGCCGATTCTGGCGGGAGGTTTCGCACATTCCGCGCCAGCCGATCGCGAACAGCGCGCCGCGTGAAACGGCGCGCTGAATTTGGCATCCAATCCTGACTAGATTATGACCCCGTTTTGACCTGCATTTTCTATAATGTCTAATAGAAATTTCTTTTGACAGTGAAGTCGCTGTCTTATATACCGCTACAGAAGGTGACGGCGCCTCCTGATGCATGTTCTATTTGCATCGGAGGCGTTTGCATTTTTACCGGATTCAAATCGGGGAGGCGAGCTAATGTCTTGGTTGCGTGGATTGTGGAAGCGCATCCGCTCTATCACAAAACGACAGTTTGCGTTCGGCGCTTTTGCGGTCGTCATCGGCTTTGCCGTTCTGATGGGCGTCCTCTACACGTGGGACTATACCAACAGCCCGCAATTCTGCGGAACGACCTGTCACACGATGCCGCCGGAGTACACCGCGTGGCAGCGCTCGCCGCACGCGCGCGTCTCGTGCGTCGAATGTCACTTGGGACGCGATTTTATCACGACCACTTTTACGCGCAAAGCCGGCGATCTGATGCACGTGGTCCGCTACTCCAGCGGCAATTTCACCTTTCCGCTCTATGCGACCACAATGATCCCGGCGCGCGAGGCGTGCGAAAAATGCCACTGGCCCGACAAGTTCGCCGATGACCGCTCGGTCGTCATCCAACATTTCCAGACTGACGCGAAGAACACCGAAGTCGATACCTATCTGCTCCTGCATACCGGCGGCGGAACACCCAGCCAAGGGCTGGGCAATGGTATTCACTGGCATATTCAGAACAACGTCGAATTCATCGCCACCGATAGTCTGGACCAGAATATCCCGTGGATCCAAGTCACCGATGCAAAGGGTCAGGTAACCACTTACACCGATGTCGAGAATCCGTTGACGCCTGATCAGATCGCCAAAGCCACCCAGCACCGTATGGACTGCATCGATTGCCACAATCGCGTCTCGCACACTTTCCTCTCGCCCGATCAAGCCGTCGATCAAGCGCTGGCGCTGAAGCAGATCGACTCGAGTATTCCCTCGATCAAGAAGAACGCGGTCGATGTTCTCTCCGCTTCGTACAAGAGCTTCACTGAAGCGGACCAAGCGATTGGCGCGCTGGACGCCCTTTACGCCAAGGGCAGTCCGGACTATTACAAGACGAATTCCGCCAAGATCAAAGTTGCGATCGACGATTTGAAATCGCTTTACCAACAACTGGTGTTCCCAACCCAAGACCTCTCCTGGAACACGCATCCGGACAACCTCGGTCACAAAGACTGGCCCGGTTGTTTCCGCTGCCACGACGGCAAGCATTTCACCTCGGACAACAAGCAAGCGATCCGACTGGAGTGCAACGTCTGCCATACCTTGCCGCAAGTCGGCACACCGGGCGGTCCGCCGCCGGTGATCCCGGTCGTCCACGCCGACGAGCCGGCGTCGCACCAGACGACCACGTGGATCGCAGAGCATCGCACGGCGTTTGATTCATCCTGCCAGCAGTGCCATGACACGAACAACGCGGGCGGCAGCGACAACTCGTCGTTCTGCTCCAACAGCGCGTGCCACGGAACGCAGTGGCGCTTCGTTGGGCTGGACGCGCCGGGGTTGGCAAAAATCTTCCCCGCGCCCGCGCTGCCCAAGAGCGATCCGAATGCCAAGCCGCCTCAGATTCCACATCCAATTGGCGGATCGCCCGACTGCCAGATATGTCACGCGCAGAGCAGCAAAGTGCGGCCCTATCCAGCAGATCACATCGGACGCACAAACAATATGTGCCTCGCGTGCCACACGCCATCCATCCTGCCGCCTTCTAGCGCGCAGACGAGTTCGGCTGGAAGTCCGCCGGGGATTCCCCATGATCTTGCCGGGCGCGCGCAGTGTCTGGGTTGCCATGGAAGTGGAGCCGCCGGGGTCCCACAGATTCCGCAATTCCACAAAGACTATGGATTCTCCAACAACAACTGTTTGACTTGCCACAAATCATCTGTCGTCTCGGCAAAACCAGTGGTTGCGCCCACCGCGGTACCCGCCATTGCGGCGCCGACCGCAACACCGCCGTCCGCCCTGCCCACGTCCGCTGCGCCGACCGCAACACCGCCGTCCGCCGCGCCCACTTCTGTCGCTCCGACCGCGACGCCGGCTTCCGGCAGTCCGCCCAAGTTGCCCGCGGACCACGCCGGGCGGACTGCCGGCTGCACCGCCTGTCACTCGACCGGCGTTGGCGGCGCGCCCAAGTACCCAGCGGATCACGCCGGTCGCACGGACGACACTTGCAAGGTATGTCATCTCGGGCCGTAGTTGACCAGAATCACAAAGCGGAACCTCTGCCAACCATCGCCGCGGTTCCGGCTTTGCCCCGCGCTGGCGGTGACGCGACTCGTTCGAAAAGGCAAATCGGTGCATCTTTTGAATCAGAATTACAGCCATTTGGGTCAACGGCGTATTTGAGTGTTGACAGCGTGCGTCCGCTTCCGTATAATGAAACCGACACTGATGAGGGTGTCAAAGCATTCCAATGGTGGAGACCGCCTTTGAAATGACGCGTGTACGCGCGTCTTTCGAAGGCGATTTTGTTTTTGTACGGCTAGGGGGGTTGGGATGGCAGAGAATCAAGCATTATCCGACGTCATGTCCCGCCGCGGATTTCTGAAATGGGCGCTCGGCTTTTCAGTGGTCGCGACGGTGGCAGGCGCAATCGTTCCAGTCATCGGTTACCTGTGGCCGCCCGCGCAGCGCGTCACCGCCAGCGGGGACCGCGTACTCTTCGGTTCGACCAAGGATTTGCCGGTCGGACAAGCCAAGGTGTTGCCGGTGAACGACAAGCCGGTCATCGTCGTCAACAGCGCGGCGGGCGGCGTCAAAGCATTCTCCGCGATTTGCACGCACCTCGGCTGCGTCGTCGAGTGGAACTCAAGCAAGCAGTACATCGTGTGCCCGTGTCACGACGGGCGGTTCAATCCGACGACCGGCGCGGTGATTTCTGGACCGCCTCCGTCGCCCCTGCCGCCCGTGCGCGTCGCCGTCGAGAATGATCAAATCTACGTGGGAGGCGCGTAATGCAAAAAGCCACACCGCTGCTCCCGTTGGGCTGGATCAATCGTTTGATCGATTGGATCGACGTGCGGATCGGAATCCGGCAGATCGTCGCCTACTCGCTGCACGTGTCGATTCCGCGCTCCGCGCACACTTTTTATCTCGGCGGCATCACGCTCTTCTTCTTCATCGTTCAAGCCATCACCGGCATTCTGCTCGCGCTGTACTATCATCCCACGCCGGAAGCCGCGTACGACAGCATCCTCTTCATCATGAACGACGTGAATTTCGGCTGGCTCATCCGCAGCATTCATTCGTGGAGCGCCAACCTGATGATCGTCTTCTGCGTGCTGCACTTGCTGCGCGTCGCGATCCAGGGCGCGTATCGCCCCCCGCGCGAGATGACGTGGCTCGTCGGCGTCGGGCTGCTGCTCATCACGCTGGGCTTTGGCTTTACCGGCTACCTTTTGCCGTGGGACGAGCGCGCGTTTTGGGCGACGACCGTGGGCACGCAGATCGCCGGCGCGGTGCCGCTGATCGGCAACTATATTCAGGATTTTCTGCGCGGCGGTCCCGACCTCAGCGCGCTGACGCTCTCGCGCTTTTTCGACGTGCACGTTCTGGTGCTGCCCGCCTCGATCATCGGCGCGTTGTTGCTCCACATTCTGTTCATCCACCAGCAGGGTTTGGCAGACCCGGAAGAACGCGAGGATTAAGATGGCTGACCAAAATCCAAACAAGCAACCCAAACAACTGCTGCCGTTCTGGCCCCACTACATTCTGAGCGAATTCATCGCGTGGTATGCGATGCTCGGCGTGCTGATCGCGCTGGCGTCGCTTTTCCCGGCGGACCTGCAAGCCAAAGCCGATGCGTTCCGCACGCCGCCGGACGTCAAGCCCGAGTGGTACTTTTTGTTTCTGTATCAATTGCTGAAAGACGTGGCGTTCCTCAGCGTCGTCAATCCCGAACTTCCCAAACTCGCCGGCATTACCTTGCCCGCCATCGGACTGGCGCTGCTCGCGCTCCTGCCCTTTCTCGATCGATCGAAAAAACGACCGGCACACCAACGGCCGCTGATGCTCGCGATCGTCGTCATCATTCTCGCGGTGATCATCTTCTTGACGGTGCGCGGGCAGTTGCTCGGCGAATCGACGACGTGGTTGATTTTATCGCAGTGGCGGGTATGAGGTCATAATGAAAAGTCTTTTGCTTCGATTGGCTCTCCTTTCCCTATTCATCATAACGATCACACTGCTCATTCCCGCGCTGGTCGCGCAAGCCGAACCGCCCGCGCAAGGCGGACCGCCGCAAATCCCGCACGCCAAAGAAGGACATACCGATTGCCTCTCCTGCCACCAGAATGGCGTAAACGGCGCGCCGAAATATCCGCCCGATCATACCGGCCGCACGAATGATATGTGCGTGGTGTGCCATCAGTTCAATCCGAACGCGCCCGCCGGCGGCGCGCTTGCGACTCCTGCGCCAACAGTCACCGCGCCGGCGCAAGTCATCGTTCCAACTCGCATTCCGCATCCGTCGGCTCCTGCCGGTCAAGATACGTGCGTCGATTGCCACCTGTCGCAGGGCGGCGCGAGCGCCGACATCGTCAAGCAGCACCAAGCCAGCATTCACGCGGCGCGCGGCGTGACCTGCACCGATTGCCACGGCGGCGACGCGACGAAGAAGACGAAGGAAGAAGCGATGGCAGCGTCCGCCGGCTACGTTGGCAAACCGAAAACGCAGGATGTGCCGGCGCTGTGCGCCTCGTGCCACGCGCGCGTCGACCTGATGCGCCAGTACGATATCCCGACCGACCAGTTCGCGCAGTACCAGCAGAGCGTCCACGGCGTGAAACTCGCCGCGGGCGACACGAACGTGGCGACCTGCTTCATCTGCCACGATCAGCACGGGACCAAAGAAGTCAAGGACCCGACTTCAAACGTGTATCCGCAAAACGTGCCCAAGCTATGCGCGTCCTGTCACTCCAACGCGACGTTGATGAAGCCCTATGGCATTCCAACGAATCAGTATGACCTGTACGTCAAGAGCGTGCACGGCGTCGCGTTGCTGCAGAAGCAAGACCCGCGCGCGCCGACCTGCGCGACCTGCCACGGCACTCACGGCGCGGCGCCGCCCGGCTTCTCCGAAGTCGCCAACGTCTGCGGCAGCTGCCACAGCGCGACGCAAGATTACTACTTGAAAAGCGTGCACGCGAACAACGCGCCGGGAACGCCCAAATGCGTTACGTGCCACGGACGCTACGACGTGATGACGCCCAGCGAGGCGATGTTCACCGGCGCCGATACGCGCTCGTGCGGCAGCTGCCACCCGGCGAACTCGCCGCAAGCCGCCGCGATCAAACAGTTGAACGATATGATCTCGGCGAGCGCGAAAGCGTACGCCGACGCCACCAACGAGCTGAACCAAGCCGCGGGCACGGGGCTGATTGTTGCGCCGGAGCAAGCCAGTCTCGCCAACGCCAATACCAATCTGGTCACCGCGCGCGCGGCGCAGCACACGCTGAACATCGACACCGTCAAAGCCCAAACCGACAAAGCCATCAGCATCGCCAAGCAGGTGCAAGCCGACGCCAAGAAAGCCGAAGAGGACAGCGTTGTGCGCCGCGAAGCGATGGTGATCGGCTTGATCGTGCTGGCGCTCGCCGTCGGCAGTCTGTATCTCATCCGCCGCGAGTTGTACAAACAACTGCCGCCGAAGGCGTAGGGACAAGCCGGCGAATTTAAAGTGCGACGCACCCGCGGGGTGCGTCGCACTTTTTGTTTTATCCGTAGCGCGTTTTGTAGAAACCGAGAATCTGCTGGATTTGGTCTTGGGTCAGTCCCTTGGTGAACCAGTCGTGCTCCGGCATCGCGTTGAGCGTATCGTCCACCACTTTGGAATCGAGCGCCCGCCTGCGGAATGAACTACAGCGCGGCTTGCCTCGGCACCATGATCACCGGCGCGGCGGGGGCGCGGACGCTGCCGGCGATGTGAGCACGGCAAACGGCATGAAGCGGGACGTCTCCCAGACGCGTCCGACGCGTGAAAACAAAACGCGCCTTCGTCGTTCCCAATTCGTTCGGGATTGACGAAGGCAAACGTGACCTTCGGTTGATTCAATTATGGTAACTGCTCAGGCAGTTGATGTGGGTGGCGCAGCCAAAACTGGCGGCACATAGGGAGTCCCTTTTAGCGCTGATTTGAGCGCCTCCAAGACCCGTTGTCCATTTTTTGTGCCGTCGAAAGGTAGCTCCGCACTTTACAAAAATCTTGCGCACCCTCTTCGCTTCGAAAGCACCCCGAGACTTTTTGCTTGACCTTCATCATCCGCAAGTCTCGTTCGGCTTGATTGTTATCGAAGGGCACGCGAAAGTCATCCAGGAACGCGAGGGTTTCGCGTTGGTGGGCGCACAGCCGATCCAACAAGTTCTTCGGGGGACTCGGTTTGGCTCGCCCACGTTTGGGCGGATGCTCTGGCCCGGGCGGATTCGCACGAAAGCCTTGCGCCAGTAACGTAGCAGAAGGTGCTTCGAACGCCGTGCGGCACTCGGGCGCAAGGTGGTTCGCGTGAACCCGGCTAGCCTGCTCCACCGCGGCTTTGCTCTCGACCAGTAACTCGATCCTCCCAGTGGCCCAGGGTTGGGCGTATCGTTCGACGATAAAAGCTAACTCTCGCAGGTGAGGGGCGTTACACCATCCGTGTGCCATGCGATATTTGAAATAGGACGCCCAGGGATCATGAATCGCACGACCCTGCAAATGGGGCAAGATGCCAATGCCAGCCATGGCGTCCGTGCCACGTTTGGTCTGCAGGGCATAGCGGGTCAACCGGGCGGTACTCGCCGAATGGAGCCCGTTCAACTTTCCGTCCACCCGTCTCATCGAAATTCACGCTGGGTGCATAGTGGATCAAGTATTCTTTGACGCGTTCATTCACCGGAGTGACCTGCGCGGCCACCGTGGCCGTGGCTTCGACCCGCGTGCCTTCACTCATCGATTGCCCATACACAGCGTCTAGGATCTGCACCGTGCGCGCGAGCGGAAGCAAGTGGTGGTGGGGTTTCTTGAACCCGTCGCTGGAGGGCGGCTGGTTACTGTTCTGACTATGCTTGGCAAGTTGATCTTCTAAACTTTGGACGCGCGCTTCCAGGGAACGGATCAGGGCCCGTAAGGCATCCCCCAACGTCAGCACCACCGCGTGATCCTGTTGAAGCAAGGTTTCGATTTGTTCGTGAGTTGGCTATTCAGCAGGTTGTATGATCCATAGTATGCACGGTATCGGTGTGCATCGCAATTCAAAAACCGTTCCTATTGTGTTACGCCTGAGCAGTTATGAATTCCCTTACTTGCGGTTCATCAACCATGTTCCTCTCGGGGGATCACCCATGGACGAATCAAACAAAAACCTTGGGGGTGGACATTGATGAACACTGAAAAACACCGATTGAATTATCTGTGTCCGTCTGTGTTTGTCTGTGTCCAATATTAGGTCTCTCCGCGCGCTGTGCTAGCTATCGCGTGCTGTTATAACATCCCATCCGCTGTAATGATCGCTTCGGCGATCTCGCCCAGCTTCTTGTTCTCGTTCTGGCTGCGGCGTTGCATCCGGCGGAACGCCTCTTCCTCCGTCAGATTCAAACGCCGCATCAAAATGCCTTTCGCGCGCTCGACGAGCTTGCGCGTCTCGAGCGCGTCGCGCAAATCGTCCACCTCATGGTGCAGCGATTGGAATTCCTTAAAGCGCGAGACGGCAAGCGCGATTGCCGGCAGCAAGTCCTGCTCCGAGACCGGCTTCATCAAGTACGCCGCCACGTTCGCGTTTGCCGCGCGCTCGGCTAATTCTTTCTCGCTGAACGCGGTGAGCAGGATGATCGGGATCGGGCGCTCTTGCGTGATCGTCTGCGCGGCTTCGATCCCGTCCATCTCCGGCATCTTGATGTCGAGGATCGCCAGGTCCGGCTTGAGGTCGCGCGCGAGATTCACCGCTTCATTGCCGTTCGCGGCTTCCGCGACGACCTTATGCCCGATCGATTCCAACTGCCCCTTCAAACTCATCACGCGCAGACTTTCGTCGTCCGCAATCAACACACGCAGTGAATCCATGATGACTCTTCCTCCATTTGTAACTACTTTGACAACGTCACATTTATTTTTCTGCCCACGCAGAGTGTCGCACAGAAGTTCACAGAATTTTCTCTTTCTGCGGGTTGCCGTGTGGTTCTGTGGCTAATCCGACATTGTCAAATTACTCGGTACCGCCAAGCCACAGAGCGCGCCGTTTTTCCAGAGAATTCTCGCCGCTTCGCTCCTGGAAATGACAGGCAGCGCGTAAGGTGAGTTCTTAATTCATGCGGCGACCAAAATGCACCCATGCCGTCGTTCCGCCCACCGCGGCGTCGCTCGCATCGTTCGTCATCCCAAATTTCCCGCGCAGGTCTTTCTCAACCAGCGTGCGCGCGATTTGCAGACCCAGCCCGCGCGAAGTGTTCAGGTCGAAATCCGCCGGCAGTCCGTCGCCATTATCCTGTACGCGCATCCACACATCCTCCGCGTCGCCATCCAGCGCGATATCGATCCGCCCTTCCGTCCGACCGCGAAATCCGTGCTCGATCGCATTGCTTACGAGTTCGTTCAGCACCAGCGCGAACGCCGTCGCCTGCTTCGACGTAAGGAAGATGCTCGGTCCCTCCACGGCGATTTCGATGCGCTGATCGGGACGCACCATGCTGCGCCGCGCGGTGTCGCTGACGAGCCGCGCAAGTTCCGTGATGTCGGTCGCGCCAACCTGCTCCAACGACAGCATCTCGTGCGACGCCGCAATGCTCTTGATGCGCGTGATCGAGTCGCGCAGACTCTCCTGCACTTCGGGGCGCGGGTTCCGCGACATCTCCAGCGTCAGCAGATCCGCGACCGTCTGCAAATTATTCTTGATGCGATGGTGCATCTCCTGCATCATCGCGTTCAGCGTATCGGCTTTGCCTTCCGCGCGTTCGCGCTTGGCGATCTCGCGCGCGACCCAGTTCAGCGTGACCCAGGTGAACGCGGGACCGGCGATTCCGAAGATGATCATCTCCGAGGCGAACAGCGCGGGATGCACCGTGTTCTCAAAGATCAGATGCGTGGTCACTTCGTAGAACATGATCGTCGCCAGGATCAGCAGCGGGATGATCTGCTGGAGCGCGAACACGCGCTGCGAGAGCGGCTGTTCGGCGCGCGGTTCCACGCCGGATTTGGGCGCGCCCAGCGCGCGCAGATCCGCGGATTCGGGCGGCACCGCGATCTTCGACCCCGGCTGCTCTACGATCTGAACCGTCTTGGCATTCATCCCACCGGCCTGCGTTTTGTTCCACAGCGCGGACAGAACAAGTCATCCGAACTCAACCCGTGTCCGCACTGCGTGCAGTACGCCGCGACCCCGCGCGGCTTGTCGCCGCGTTCCCCGCCGCGCCGCCGACCACCGCGCGACGCGGCTT
Source organism: Chloroflexota bacterium (assembly GCA_037445855.1). Taxonomy (GTDB): domain Bacteria; phylum Chloroflexota; class Anaerolineae; order UBA4142; family UBA4142; genus DAIDTM01. The sequence goes on from JBBIJS010000038.1 coordinate 13,083, forward strand.
GCGCCAGCGCGGGCGCGCGCGCGCGTTGTTGCAGCAAATAGAAACCGATCACGGCAACCAATCCCAGCAGCACGACAGCGACGAGAATAAAAATGTTGTTCCACGGACCTGCCGGCGCGGGCACTGCCGCCGCCGGCGCGGGCGTCGTTATCGGCGCGGGCGAAGTCGGCAGCGCGCTGATCGACAGTGCAGGATCGGCTTTGGCATACTTGACCTGCGTCGTGATCACTTGTCCCGCGGCGACGTTGGAAAACTGCGAGACGAAATATCTGAAACCCTGCGCGTCGTCACGGGTAGATTGCGCGGGTGGCGTAACGGAAAAACTGGTCGCCTTGAAGGGCTGCTGAATTTCGAGGGTTGCTTGATCGACTGGCGCGGCGGACTTGAAACTGAAATCGATGGTCTTGTCCGGCGCGCCGCGCACGAGATCGTCGTAGTACTCCACGTGATACACCGCGGTCGTAATACTGAACGTCACGCGCGTAAAACCATCGTTCTGATTGGTCGATTGAGACGCTTGCTCCACCGCGTAGCTGCCGTCGGCTTTGGTAAAAGTAGTAACCTGAAGTTTGGCGCTCGATGGAATCAGCACGGCGACTTGACGCGGCAAGTTGGTCGCGTCCGCCAGCGTGCCGTCAAACATGACCAGCACGTTGGGCTGATCGTATTCGGGCCACACGGAGACCTTGAGTTGGGAGAGTCGATTGGGATCTTGAGCGAACGCGCGCGGCGCTGCCGCGAACATTGCCCCGAGCGCGAACAGCATCAGCGCGCCGATGAATCTTCTTCGCCGGGTCATCACGAATCCTTTACGCAAGATGGTGCGCTTCACCGCGCACTGATTCCGCAGGAAGATTATAGCAAGAACAAGTCCAAGACCAGTCCAAGCGCGGTCAAAAACTAGTTCGGTCGTTAGATGGTTGGGGCGTTGGGTGGTTGGCTGGGTGGCTGGTTCGATCTTGCGCCGCGTGGCGGCACAACTTCCTAACCGCCTAACCATCCAATGATTCAACCACCCATTCGCGCGCCCGCACGCGCTCCGACACCCCCCGCGTCAGCGCGAACGCGCGCTCCGCGGCAGGAATCGAAATCGTGCCAAGACCGCAGGCGGGCGTGACGAGCGCGCGCTCGTACAACAAGTCGCGGTCGATGCCCTTCTTGACCAGCAAGCCGATCGCAGCGTCGAGCCGCGCGACGAGCGACTCGACCGTCTCCGCGGCGATCTGCTCTTCCACCGTCGGCACGATGCCCCACGCGAGCGCGCCGCCGCGATCTAGAAAACGCTTGACGTCGTCCGCGAACAGCGCCAGGTTCTCCGCATAGTTGTACGCGTCGAACGAAATCACGTCGACGGACGTTCCGAGCAGGAGCGACCAATCGGTGTTGCCGCAGCAATGCGTCGCTTTCAGTCCGCTCAACGCGGCAAAGACCTCTTCCAAATCGCGGATCACTTCGTCGCGGTTTAGCGCGACGACCGATGCGCCGATCAGCGCGAGCGATGGCTCATCGACAAAAATGATTGTCGGTAGCGGCGGGGTCTTCCCGTCCACTGCGGCAGGGCGGGGAGACCCCGCCCCTACAAAATCCGATAGGAAATTTTCCTGCCACTGCGCCTTGCGCGCCAGGTGCTTGACCAGCACATCGCGCAGCGCGTCATCGTACAGCATCGGGCGCAGGTTCTGATCGACCACCTTCAACCCGAAACTGATCGGGCCCGTCACCTGTCCCTTGATCCACTGGGCGTCGCGCAGCGCGGCGCGCTCTTCGTGCAGCGCGTACAACCCGGCGGCGTACGCGCGGCTGACCGCGAACAAGCGCGGATCGTTTTCGAGATACCGCGCGTAGAAATGCTCGATGCTCGCGATCGTCTCGTCGTCGACGACCGCGCCCATCCATTCGTGCGGCAGATCGAGCTTGACGCCAACCAGGTCTTCGCTGAACTGCGCGTACATATTCTCGCGGAAATCGCGCCGCGAGAGCTGGGGCCAGAATGGAATCGCCGGAAACGTGGACAGGATCAGGCGGAGCGCGTCCGCCGCCGCCGGATGCGGCAGACTGCCGATCCCGGTGGACCGCGCGCGCGGAGCAAAGTTCGTCATGGTGAACCCTTTCCGATCGAAGTTGATCTGATTTTAGCATCAACACGGCAAAAGACCTAATCGTTTCTGCGCCATTGGACTTGATCAGCAGCTGCGCAGCCAGAAGACTTTCTATATCGGACACACGCATGGATTGCGCTT
>JBBIJS010000039.1:0-3529 GCA_037445855.1 Chloroflexota bacterium
GCAGCAGGATGTGCAGACTGTACGTCACCTCGTCCGCCTCCACGCGGATGAACGAGGGATGCACGCGGTTGATCGCGCGGTAGAACGAGTCAACGCTTTGACCGGCGAGCTGCCGCGGGAACACCTGGCGCAGGCGCGGGAAGAAGAATTTCCAAAAGCCGCGGCTGCGCCCCACGACATTTTCCCACAGCCGCGACTGCGACTCGTGCACGCCGAGCGACGCGCCGCCCGCGAGCGGCGTGCGTTCCAGTTCAGCGCGATAACCCATATCATAGAGCGCGTGCCCCGTTTCGTGAATCGTGCCAAAGAGCGCCATCGGCAAAAAATGTTTGTCGACGCGCGTGGTGATGCGCGTATCGCCCAAGCCAAAGCCGGTTGTGAACGGATGGATGGATTTGTCCTGCCGCCCGCGCTCAAAGTCAAAGCCCAGCCGCTGGATGACAGCCACTCCAAAGTCCCATTGTTTCTTTTCGTCGTACGCGCGGTGCAGGCAGCGGTCGTCGACGCGCCCGGTTTTTTCCGCGATCGCGCGGGCGAGGGAGAGTAACTCCTGTTTCAGTCCGGCGAAGACCGCGGCGACCTGCGCCGTTGTCATGCCGGGTTCGTACTCGTCGAGCAGCGCATCGTAAATCCGGTCGGTGTAACCAAAACAGTTCGCCAGTTGAATCTCAAGCCCGACAATTTTCTCAAGATCGGGCTGGAATATCTTGAAATTGGATTCTGCCCGCGCGCGCGACCACGACTCGAGCGCAAGCGCGGTGGTGCGCGAGATCTCTTCGATCAACGCCGGCGGCACGCGCTTGGCTTTGTCATAGTCGCGGCGCGTGACGCGGAGAAGACTTGCTTCGTCCGAATCAAAAGCCAGTTTCGCGGCATCGGCTTCCAACGCGCTCAGCAAATTGCCGACCGCGTCGGTCGTGAACGACTCGTGCGCGAGCTTATCGAGCGTGGCGAGCTGCTCGGCGCGTGCCGCCGCGCCGCGCGGCGGCATATAGGTCTGCTGGTCCCAGCCCAGTACCGCGGACGCGTGGTGCAGATCCTCGACTTGCCCCAGCAGCTGCTTGAGTTCCTCATTGGTGTTCATTGTGGTGTTCTCTCCCATATTCTAACGGATGTTCTCTTTCGTACTCTGACCGATGTTCGGATGCCAGCGGGTAATACTCGCGATGGTGATGATGGCCCAGCCCGTGTCCGAACCCTTCCTTGAAACCGGTGGTGACGATATCCAAACTAAAATGCATCGCGTCGGCGAGGTTTGCGCCGATAAAAACATCCAGCAAGTACAACAAGTAGTAGACCACGTTGTCGACCTCGCCGGCGAACGTGAGGCGGAATCCCAGATTGCGCAGCAGCAGCGCGAGCGGCGTCACTAGCAGCGACAGAATCGCCAGGGTGTAGATCCAGCGCACGCTCGTTCCCAGAACCGGCGTGTGCAACCGGTCGCGGTGCTTGACGATCTTGGCGTAGGGCCACCAAAAAATCCGCGCAATGCCCCAGTCCTCCATCGACTTGGACGTGAACAAATCCATATCGGGGGACAGGATGAGACTTGAGATCGCGATCCCGGCGTCCACCGCGACGGTATCTCCAATCGACCAACCCTGCGATAGCATCACCGCGGTGGTAGCGACCAGCACCACTCCGTTTGCCGTTGTATGCGCGAGGAAACCCGGCATGGCTCTCTCCTGAATTGGCGGATGAATCCCCAACGTCTACTGACTGATCTAAAGACGTTGGGGATGAAGAATGAGCGCGATTATACCGGATGCTCGCGCAAAACGCAACCGGATTTGACTTTTCCTGTTTAGTGGATAGAGTAAGTGCAGCGCGTCCCGGCTCAATCGCGCGGCGCGGATTTTCACAACGAGGTCAGAGATTCAATGTCAAAGAAGACGATTGTTCTCCTGGTTTCTTTTCTGCTAGTGTGGTTGGATGCATGCGGCGCGCCCGCCCCAACGCTCGCGCCGCCTGTTCCGCCGACGCCGAGTCGCGCGTCAACCGCCGCGGCGCCGCCCGCAGCGAGTCTCGCTCCGACCGCCGCGGCGACGCCCGCAACTAGCGGAGCAATCAAAGTAACGATCTTGCACACGAACGACATGCACGGATACCTGGAGGGCGACAAGCTCACGGGCGGCGATGGCACCACGTTCGAGTTCGGCGGTGTCGTCAACGCCATGGGCACGATCGTGCGGCTGAAGCAGGATGCCGGCGCGAATACGATCACGCTCGACGGCGGCGATTTCTGGCAGGGTACCTTCCCCTCGAACCGCGATGAGGGTAAAACGATTATCGCGGCGATGAACGCGGTCGGCTACGATGCAATCACGCTGGGCAATCACGATTTCGATCACGGCGTCGCGGTCGCCAAGGCGCGCGCGGGCGAAGCGCAGTTCCCAACGCTTGCCGCGAATCTTCTGGACGCCTCCACGGGCAAGCCGCCCGCGTGGGTCAAGCCCTATATCGTTAAGCAAGTCGCGGGCATTCGGTTCGGCATCATCGGGCTGACTGATTCTGGCACGCCGGCGATCAGCAGCAAATCGAAAGAGTTGAAGCAATTCCAATTCGTGCGCGAGCAGGACGCGCTGAAGCAGATTCTGCCGGAAGTGAAAAGTAAATCCGATTTGGTGATCGTGCTCGCGCACGAAGGCATCGATCAAGATCAGGCGCTGGCGGCGAATGTATCGGGCATTGCTGTGATCGTCAGCGCGCACACGCACGTCGAGCAGCGGCAGCCGAAATTCGTCAACGGGACGATCATCGTTCACGCCGGCTACAAGGCGCAGTACGTGGGACGGCTTGAACTGACGATCGACCCGGCGACAAAAAAGATTATCGATTACACCAAGAACAACGAGCCGGTGCCGGCGGTGAGCAACAAGGCGACGCCGCCGCAAGCGGTCGTCGATTCGATCGGCAAATTGCTGGCAGACGCGCGCGCGGCGATGAATCGTCCCATCGGTGAGACGCTGATCGATTTGAACCGCGCGTACACGTCGGACGGACGCAGCACCGGCGAATACCCGTCCGGCAACCTTGTCGTCGATGCAATGCTCGCGGCGAATCAAGCCGGCGACCGACCGGCGGACGTGGCGATTCACAACAACGCGGGCATTCGTTCCGATATCCCCAAGGGTCCGCTGACGTACGGTCAGTTGTATGAAATGCTGCCGTTCGATAACGTGCTGACCGCGATGGATCTGAAAGGTGCAGACATCAAAGCGGTGCTTGACGTCGCGGTGTCGTGCCCGCGCGTGAACACGCTGGTCGCCGGCATGTCGTTCGTCTACGATTGCAGCAAGCCGCAGGGTAGCCGTCTGTCCAACATTCTGATTCAAGGCAAGCCAATCGATCCGCAAAAAGTTTACCGCGTCCAAACGATCGATTATCTCGCGACCGGCGGCGACGGGCAGACCGCGTTCACGCGCGGCACGAATCTGGTCTACGGCGATCCGGTGGTGGATGTCGTCGCTGACTACGTGACGAAACATTCGCCGATCAATCCGCAAGTGGGTGGACGGATTGTGGAAGC
>JBBIJS010000039.1:3629-12194 GCA_037445855.1 Chloroflexota bacterium
TGAAGAGCGAAAAGATCACGGTTTACATCAACGATGAACCGAAGCAGATCTTCTTTGGGATGCGCGTAAAGAATGCCATCGGCGCGCGGCGCACGCGCGCGGTGCGCGAACATCGCGCGATCATCCGCGATGCCGATGGCAACAGCATCGACGTTGACGGCGCGCTCTACGACGGCGAGCGGCTGTCCATTTCGCCGATGGATGCGACGGCGTTCGCGGATGAGGTGCGAAGACGCGCGGACGCGGCGTTCCGGTAGGGGCGAGGCATTCGCTCAACCATGGTGCGGCGCATGTAAGGGCGAGGCATTCGCTCAACCACACGCGTTGATAAATCTGCTTGGTATTATACCAGCGCCCTGTCATACAAACGAGATTTGGCGAATGCCTCGCCCCTACGCGTGATACGCGATTCCGCAATGCAGACGATCCGCGTTTGCCGCCGCGCCGCGTTTGTGCTACAATGCCGTTGCCGTGGACAGACACATCTGCCGCGAGCAACTGACGAACGACCGCACTAACAACCGATCAAACCAACCGCTTGGATCGCAACTGCGACCGAGACGGAACGACAGTTTTATATTATTGTCGCGCCTCCCGGTTCTTTGGGAGGCGTTTGTTTTTGTAACCCGAAAATAAGCCAATCGCCCAATGTGCCAATAAACCAAAGTTTTGTACCGGCGTTTTTGGCTCATTGGGTAATTGGTTCATTGGCTCATTGTCTATGACCGAAGCCATCATTCGTGTTGAGAACGTCCACCACACGTACTCTCCGGACTCGCCGCGCGCGATTCGCGCGCTGCGCGGCGTCTCGTTCACCGTCCAGCGCGGCGAGTACCTCGCGATCATCGGACACAACGGCTCTGGCAAGTCCACGCTGGCGAAGCACTTGAACGGCTTGTTGCTGCCAACGCAAGGCGACGTGTGGGTCAACAATTGGAACACGCGCGACGCGGCGCATCGCCTCGATGTGCGGTCGACGGTCGGCATGGTGTTCCAGTCGCCGGACAATCAAATCGTTGCGACGATTGTTGAAGAAGATGTCGCGTTCGGTCCCGAAAACCTCGGCGTGCCGCGCGCAGAGTTGCGCCAGCGCGTCGATTGGGCGCTCGACACGGTCGAGATGCAGGCGTACCGCCAGCGCGCGCCGCATCTGCTTTCGGGCGGACAAAAGCAGCGCGTCGCGATCGCCGGCGTGCTGGCGATGAAGCCGCGAGTGCTCGTGCTGGACGAATCCACCGCGCTGCTCGATCCGTTGGGTCGCGACGAAGTACTGCGCGTCGCGCAGCGGCTGAACGACGACGGCACGACGATCATCGCGGCGCTGCATTTTATGCGCGAAGCCGCGCTCGCCGATCGCGTCATTGTTCTGGAAAATGGTTCGATCGCGCTGCAAGGCACACCGCGCGAGGTGTTCAGTCAGTCCGAGCGCCTGCGCGAACTTCAGCTCGATGTGCCGGAGATCACGCAACTCGCGCAGCGGCTGCACGCGCGTGACGCGGCGTTTCCCGCGGATGTGTTGACGGTGGAGGAATTCGTTCAAGCAATGACGAGGGGGAGGGAGCGCGTGGCGAGTGACGTGAGACCAGCCAACGACCTAACCACCCAACTACGTAACCACCCAACCACCCAACCGGTCATCACGATTCGTGGTCTTGAACATACCTACCTCCGCGGCACGCCGCTCGAATCGGTCGCGCTGCGCGGCGTAGACTTGGATGTACGGCGCGGCGAGATTGTCGGCATTATCGGCCACACCGGCTCGGGCAAGTCCACGTTGATCCAACATCTCAACGCGCTCTATCGCCCCCAGCGCGGCGATGTGCGCGTGCTCGGTGGCGACCTGAGCGATCCGAAGCTCGACGCGCGCGCGCTGCGCCGGCGCGTCGGTTTGGTGTTCCAGTTTCCCGAGGCGCAACTGTTTGAGCAGTACGTCGGCGATGACGTCGCGTTCGGTCCGTGGCAGATGGGTTTGCGCGGCGAAGATTTGCGCGCGCGTGTGCGCGAAGCAATGGACGCGGTCGGTTTGCCCTTCGACGCGTTCAAGGATCGCGCGCTCTACACGCTCAGCGGCGGCGAGCGGCGCCGCGCCGCGCTTGCCGGCGTGCTGGCGATCAAGCCAGAGATTCTCGCGCTGGACGAGCCGACCGCCGGACTCGACCCGCGCGGGCATACAGATATTCTCGCGCGCTTGATGGCGCTGCGCCGCGACGCCGGGATGACGCTCGTGATCGTCTCGCACAATATGGAGGATATCGCGCGCGTGTGCGACCGCGTCTACGTGATCGCGGATGGCAAATCGATATTGAACGGCGCGCCGCGCGAAGTGTTCGCGCAGCCGCAGCGTTTGATCGAACTGGGCTTGGGTGTGCCGCAAGTGACCGCGGCAATGCACGCCCTCCGTGAGCGCGGTATGCCAGTACGCGCGGATGTGTTGACGGTGGAGGAGGCGGCGGGGCAGTTGTCAGTCTTCAGTGTTCAGTAATCAGTAATCAGTGTTCAGTATTCCGTGTACAGTAAGAGTCATACTGAATACCGAATACTGACTACTGAACACTGAACACTGAAGACTGATTCCTGGTTTCAAAATATGGAAGAATTTGAAATCTCGCGCAACATCACGATCGGGCAGTACCTTGCGCTTGGCTCGTTCATTCACAAGATGGATCCGCGCGCCAAACTGCTGTCGTTCGCGCTGCTCGTCGCCGCGATCACGTTCAGCGCGAGTTACGCGGCAAACGCGATCCTGCTGCTCGTCGTGTTCGCGCTCGTGCCGTTCAGTAAGATTCCGCTGCGATATGCGCTGAGCGGACTCAAGCCCGCGCTTCCGATTGTGCTGCTGCTCGCCGCGCTGCAAATTCTCTTTTATACCAGCGGGTTTGCGGGCGGCGCGAACTGCGTAGCGTTCTTCCGCTGGGGACCGATCGATAGCAACACGTGCGGCGTCCAACTTGCCATCGTTTCCGCCGCGCGGTTTGTCGAATTGCTGGTGCTGACTAGTCTGCTTACATTCTCGACGACGGTGACGGAGTTGACGCTCGGCACGGAGCAATTGCTCGTGCCGTTGCAGCGGTTCAACTTTCCCGCGCACGAACTCGCGTTGACGATGACGATCGCGCTGCGGTTCATCCCGACGTTCGCGGAAGAACTCGAGCGCATCATGAAGGCGCAGGTTTCGCGCGGCGCGGATCTGGGCGGGCAAGGGCGGCTGCGTTTCGTTCAGCAGACGCGCGCGCTGCTGCCGCTGATCGTGCCGCTCTTTCTCAGCGCGCTACGCCGCGCGGAAGACTTGATTCTGGCGATGGAAGCGCGCTGCTACGTCGGCGGCAAGGGGCGCACGCATTTTTTGGAACTTACATTGAAGCGGCGCGACGTGATGGCGCTCTTCGCCGTCCTCGCCTTTACAGTTGCACTGTTGGTTTTTCCATTGGCGTTCTAAAATGCCGCCGCGTGGCGGCGGTGAAAAAAAGGAGGAGAAATGCCTGTTCGTAAAATAGTGATTACCGGCGTGCTCGCGGCGATCGCGATTCTGCTGGGCTATACCCGGCTCGGTTTCATCCCGGTGCCGAACCTCGCCGGCAACGCAACGATCATGCACGTGCCGGCAATCATCGGCGGCGTGCTGGAAGGATCGCTGGTCGGCGCGCTCATCGGCGGAATCTTTGGTCTCTTTAGTTTCCTGCAAGCGACCACGCCGGTGTTCAAAAATCCCATCGTCGCGATCGTGCCGCGCTTGCTCATCGGCATCTTCGCGTATTTCACTTACGTGGGATTGAAGCGCGTGAACGAGTACGCTGCGCTTGCTGCCGCCGGTGTTGTGGGATCGCTGGCGAACACGATCTTCGTTCTCGCACTCGCCGGGATATTCGCGCTGATTCCATGGGAAGCGATGATTCCGATCATCCCGCAAGCGATCGCGGAAGCGATCATCGCGGCGATCATCACCGTCGCCGTCGTTGCCGCGTGGAAGGGCATCGAGTCCGGCGCAGGCGGCGCAAAGAAAGTGTAGATCGCGGGCGGGGCGAGTCTCAGACTTGCCCCGCCACGCCTTTTTTCTATTCCGCGGGTATGCTCCCAGCGACTTGCGCCGCGCGGCTCGTTCGTGTCCGAATGGGGAGCACTGCTAGCACCGCGCCCAAGCCCAGCATGCCCGCGGCGACGAAGGGCAATGCGTTGCCGCCGAGCGTGATGAGCCACGCGCCCAGCGTCGGACCCAAGCCACCGACAAAGCCCGTCGTGGTCATGACCACGCCGATCACCGACGAGCGCGTCTCAGGCGTTGTGATTTCGGCTTGGATCGTTTGCTGCGCGATGAACATCGCCTCGCTGAAGAGGAACGAAATCAAGAGCGGGACGATACCCCACTGCCACGTCGGCGCGATGCCCCAGGCGATGGTGCTTCCGCCGAAAGCAAGCGCCGCGAGAACGAGAACACGCCGCGCGCCCCAGTGATCGCTTTGTCGCCCCAACAAGATGCCGACGAGCGAAGCGAAACTTCCGGCGGACCATAGCAAATTGATTTCGGCTTCGCGGTTATGCCACGCGTCGCGCGCCAGAATTGCAAAATAGGGTCCGTAGCAAATCGCGAACGCGGTGGTTATGAACGTGCCGGCGGCGATGAACCACAAGATATTCGCGTCGATCGCGGCGTGCACTTTGAGCTGCGCGCTGCCAACGGTGCGCCGCGCCGACTCGCGCAAGCCCCACGCGCGCAGCGACGATGTCCCGATCAACATGATCCCGTACCAAACGATCAGGTTCGAAATGCTGAACGAGGAGAGGAGCGCCGCGCCAGCCAGAGGACCAAGAATAAGACCGATGAGCACTGCCGTCTCGGAGAAGCTGAACGAGCGCGCCACTCGGTCTTCGCTCGATGATTCGATGATGAGCGCGGACATCGCGGGCCACTGGATTGCGCCCAGGATGTTTGTGCCGACGAACATCGCGACGACCACGACCCAGTTGCTCGTGATGCCCGCGATGAGATACAGAGGAACCATGGCGAACGTCGGCGCGGCGGTGATGAGTTTGCGCCCATACCGATCCGCCAGCGCGCCGCCGAGCACCGCGAAGAGCGTGTGCGCCAAGCCGATCAACGTGAATGATACGCCAATCTGCCAGTCGTTCGCGCCAAGCGAGCGCAGATAAAGTGGCAGCAGCGGGTACCACATGTACTGCACAAACAGGTTCAGAAATATCGTCACGCTAATGACCGCGAGATTGCGGCTGAGCCCGATTTGCTTCAGCATGATTGCTCCGTTCTCACATCCCGTCACGCATTGGTTTCCGGTAAACCGCGCGCGTCTTGTGGACGACGAACCCCACGCGCTCGTAAATGCGCGTCGCGCCAGTCGGGTTCTCGGAATCGCAGCCGAGTGCGGCTTGCTGCGCGCCCGCGTCGCGCAAATTGCGGAGACCGGCGAGGAGTAACGCCGTGCCGAGTCCCTGTTTGCGGTACGCGCGCCGCACCCCCAAGATGTCGATCCAACCGCGCCGGACGCCGAGCCGCGCGTTCTCTTCGACGTTGAGCGTGATGATGCAGTAACCGGCGATTGTGTGCGTCGCTACGTCCTCAGCGATGACGGTGAGATCGGGCATGAACGCCGACCACGCCACGTAATGCTCCCAGCGTTCGAGCGGCTCCTCGCTGTGTCCCCAGTGATCGCGAAAAACCTCCGTGTCGGTCGCGTGCATGATGGCGTCGTCTTCCTTCAGGCGATAGGCGCGCGTAACAATGTCCGCGGGAAAGCGGGGCAGCGCCAAATCGTCGAGCGTTGGGCGCACCATCAGCCAGAACCGCCGCACCTCGCGCATCCCAAAGCGTTCCTGCGCGGCAATGCGTTCCCGCTCGACCAGGTTGCCGAATGAATCAAAATACACGCGCGTCGTCTCGCACTCGCCGAGACGCGCCTCGGCGCGCGCGTAGAGCCGCGCGAGCAAGCGGTCTTCCAGTCCGCGTCCACGCGTCATTGGATGAACGACGAACCACGTCCGAAAACCGTTCCCGTCCGGTTCTTTGGCGAGCCGAAGGTTGGCATAGCCGACCACGCGTCCGCCGGCATCTTCGGCGACGAAAACATTTTCTGTCGGCGCGAAACCGGGCGTGTCAAACAAAGCGCGCGTCTCTTCCGCCGACGTGCCAGCCTCGGTTTTGTCTGCGGCGTCCGCCGCGTTGATCAACGCGACGATGGGCTCCAGGTCGCTCGAGCGATAGTTCCGAATCACCGGTTCCATGGCGTGTGCTCCCGCGGGTCAAATAAAACGCCGTGAATGTTCGTCATTCACGGCGCATGGTTTGGTGGGAAACCTTGCGAAGGTTTGTAAACCTTCGCAAGGATTTACGTCGTGAGATATTTTTGCCAGACCGTATGCGCGTTCGCCTCGCCCAGCAGCACGATCGCGATAAAGCGCGGGCGCGCCGGCTTGGAGAGCAGCGTCATCCGCGCCTCCTCCGGCAGTCGGTCGCTCTTGCGCCGGTTGCACGGCGCGCAGGCGGTCACCACGTTTTCCCAGGTCGTCGCGCCGCCGCGCGAGCGCGGGATGACGTGATCGATCGTCAGCTCGTGCTTGCCGGGCTGACCGCCGCAGTACTGACAGGTGAACAGATCGCGCGCCATCACGGTGCGGCGCGAGAGCGGCAGCGGCAGACGGCGCGGCAGCGGCACGAACGCCACTAGGCGGATGACCAACGGCCAATCGATCGCGAAATGCTCGGCGCGCAATTTGGTTTTGGCGGCTTCGACGATCTCCGCTTTTTCTTTGAGCAGCAGCACGATGGCGCGTTGAATGGGTACGATGTTCAACGGTTCGTACGTAGCGTTCAAAACCAGGACAGCGCGTAAGGCGGCTTCCATGACTATTCTCCGAAAGTTATTTTATCGATTAGCGCGATATTGTCAACCTCGCGGCGCGTCTCAATTGACGCTTCTGATTCCTTGTGCTATCATTCCGCCATTCGATTCCTGATACCGCCGATCAACTTCCATCGCGATGACGGCAAAGAGGCGAGGGGTCAACCGAATGTTGGGAAAGTCCATCGTTGCATCATTTATTTTGTTTGCGTTACTGCCGCTCGCGCTCTTCGCGGCGACCGGCTCCGCGGTCTCCGCGTGTGACCTGGGTCCAGATTCCGACACGGGCTGCGGCGATTGGCATATTCGGCAACGGCAATTCGTCCGCGCGCCCGTCGCCGCGCTCCCGGTGGCGAACGTCCCGCGCGGCGACAGCCCCGACCGTGCGCTCGACATCACCGGCAACTGGGCGTCGATCGAGCCGGGCGTCGGCGTATGGTACCAGACGCCGAACAGCGATGGCTATCGCAACATCGCGTTGTCGGTCGACGCGCCGACTCAGAATGCGCTCGGCTTGGCGCTGTTTTCACCCGATCAGCAAATTGGCTCATGGGGAGATTGGAAGCCGGTGGGACGCGGGACGTTCAATCCGGGGCAGCCCGAGCACGTGCTCACCTGGATCGCCGGTTATGCGCGGAGCGGCGTTTGGTATGCGCTCGTTCAGAATCATTCCAACGCGACCGTCTCATATCGATTGACCGGCAATCTGTCCACGTTGGGCGCCAAGTCTTGTCACGGCTACTGGGAAGTAAACCGCTACGGTCAGATGATCTATTGGGTTGACTGCGGTCACTATACTACGGTACCCTAATCAGGAGCCGACATGCTGGATGGAGGACATCTCGTCGCGCAGATGCTCAAGCGCGAAAAAATCGACACGGTGTTCACGCTGTGCGGCGGGCACATCATGCCGATCTACAACGGCTTGATCGACGAGGGCATTCGCATTATCGATCTGCGGCACGAGCAAGCCGCGGCGCACGCGGCGGACGCGTACGCGCGTCTGACACGCCGCGCCGGCGTTGCGATCGTGACCGCCGGCGTTGGCGTGACCGATGCGGTGACCGGCATTGCGAACGCGTTTCAAGCGGACAGCCCGGTGCTCGTCATCGGCGGGCAAGCGCCGAGCGATCAGTTCGAGATGGGTTCGCTCCAAGAATTGGACAGCGTCGCGCTCACATCGTCCATCACTAAATGGTCGCGCGCGGTGCTGCACACGCGCCGCATCCCGGAGTTTCTCTCGATTGCGTTCCGCCAGATGTTCGCCGGGCGATTCGGTCCTGCGTTTCTTGAAATCCCCATCGACGTTCTGCTCGGCGTCGCGGAAGACGCCGAAATCGAAATTCCCGAAAACTATCGCACCGCGTCCGCGCCGCGCGGCGATTCGGCAGCGATAGAGCGCGCCGCAGCGCTCCTGCAAAATGCCGAACGCCCGGCGGTAATTGCTGGCAGCGAGATTTGGTGGAGCAATGCCAGTACCGCGCTCGCGCGCTTTGCCGAACGCGCCGCGCTGCCGGTGTATCTCAACGCGATGGGGCGCGGTTCGCTCCCGCCAGACCATCCGAACTATTTCAGTGCGTCGCGCAAGCACGCGCTCGCGCACGCGGACGTGATTCTCGTCGTCGGCGCGCCGCTCGATTTTCGGCTGGGCTATGGCAAGCCGCCGGCGTTCAACGCGGACGCCAAGATCATTCAGGTCGACATTGACGCGCGCGAG
>JBBIJS010000039.1:12294-15052 GCA_037445855.1 Chloroflexota bacterium
ACGACGATACGATTGTGATCGGCGACGGCGGCAACGTCGTCTCGCAGGCGTCCAAGGTCATCAACGTCGCCAAGCCGGGACACTGGCTCGATCCCGGACGCTTCGGTTGTCTCGGCGTTGGCGTGCCGTTCGCGATTGCAGCGAAGATCGTGCATCCGAAGTCGAACGTGATTATCGTCCACGGCGACGGCGCGTTCGGCTTGAACGGTTTTGAGTTCGATACGGCGGTGCGTTTCAACTTGCCGATGGTGTCGGTGGTCGGCAACGACGCGGCGTGGGGACAGATTCGCGGACCGCAGATGAGTTTCTACGGCGCAGATCGTGCCGTCGCGTCCGCGCTCGCGCTGTCGCGCTACGACGAGGTCGTCCGCGCGCTGGGCGGTCACGGCGAATACGTGGACGCGCCGCGCGCGCTGCGCGGCGCGCTGGAGCGCGCGCTCGCGTCCGGCAAGCCCGCGTGCGTGAACGTGCGGATCGACGCAGAGGCGAACGCGGCGGTCAGCGCAAATTCGATGGTGGTGTGACGCGATTTTCGATTTACGATTTTGGATTGGGGATTCTTGTGAGCAGTTCGGAGGCAGAGAGAATGGGGATGTTTTGATACTGTCTCAAATTGAGCAAGTGGCTGTCGCCGGAGACAATGGCTTCCGCTTGGGCGGTGGAGGCGCAAGATAGCACTGCGTCGTCATCCACATCAGCGAGAATAACCGGCGCGATAATATCCGGCTTGACCAGTTTGGCGAGCGCTGCGTAACCCGAAACTAAATGGTGGGAATGGACTAAGGCGCGCTTGAGGCGAGCCATGAATTTTGGACGGCTCAAGACATCCTCTAACTCGGCAAGTAGAACCGCGCTGGTGCACAATTCGATCTTTCCTGCGCGTGCCGCATCGAGGATTTGACGCGGCGCACCTTGCCACAGTAAGCCGGAAACAACGATGTTGGTGTCAGCGACGATGCGCATCGGCAGCCGGTCTCTTGGCGCGCGCCGCCTTGACCTCGGATTCGATTTCGGCTAAGGTGAGCGGCGGCAGATCGAGTGCTGCCAGACGATCCGCGGCGTCGAACAATTGATTGACCCGCCGGCGGCGAATCTCCGCACGGAGCAAGCGTTTGATCGCTTCTGGCTTCAACAATCCCGCAGCTTCCGCTTCACGCGCTAGTTTGTCAGGCAAAGCGAGTTTGAGCAAGGTCATTCGAGAATTCCTTTCGGTAAGTGTGAGAAAAGTCTATCAGTAATACAAGTCTTTGTCAAGCGTAACGTTGAGTATCCCAAACTCGGACAGCAACCTCTTGAAAGATAACATTTCGCCACGCGCCACTCGCGATTCGCAATCCTGGCAGCTTCTCACCATCCTCTTCGCGCTGGCGAACTTCCTCGAAGTCGCGGTGATGGCGCATTTCGTACTCTTCACGCCCGCGTTTCTTGACGCGATCGGTTTTAGCCAAGCCGCCATCACCACCTGGACGGGACCGATCGCGTCCGCCGGTTTTCTTGCCGGCATCTGGTTCGTTCCGTTCTGGGGCGTGCTGGCAGACCGTTATGGGCGCAAGCCGCTCATCCTGCGCAGCTACTATATCGAAGTGTTGGCGATGGTGCTCGCCGCGCTGGCGCACAACGTGTGGTTGTATCTGATCGGGCGCGCGTTGACCGGACTCGCGCTCGGCAACACCGGGCTGATGTACGCCGCGCTGACCGAAACCGCGCCGCGTAATCGCGTGGCGCTCGCGCTGGGTCTAGTGAATGGCTCTGCGCCGCTCGGCTCCTTGGTTGGCGCGCTCGCCGGTGGATTTATCGTCTCGCAATTCGGCGTGCACTTTTTGTTTGGCGTCGACGCCGCTATCGCCGGACTGATCGCCGTTGTGCTCACCGCGTTCTATCGCGATGTGTTCGTGCCCAAGCCGACGCCGCATGTCCTCGTGATGCTGCGCGACGCGTTGCGCGCGGTGATCGATTCGCCGGTCGCATCGACCATCTTTCTCGTCAGCTTTGTTTCCAGCGCCGCGTTCTTTTTCTCGTTCTCCTATTTGCCCGTGCGCATCGGCGAGATCGTCGGCGTCGCGGCGTCGGCGACGGCGATTGGAATTACGCAAGGCGTCGCGGGCGCAACGACCCTTTTTGGATCGGCATTCCTGGGATTATTTGCCGATCGCATCGGGCACCGGCGATTGCTCGTGGCGCTGATGCTCGTCGTTTCGATTCTCTGGCTGCCGATGTACGCGGCGCAGGGTATTCTCGGCGTGACGTTGGTGTGGGCGGCATTCAACGCGTTCAGCCCTTCCGTTTCTAGTCTCATGTTTACGATCATCAGTCTGAACGTGCCCGCCGAGAAACGCGGCTCGGTGCTCAGCATGATCTATCTGCCGATGAATCTGGCATTCGTCGTCGGACCGATCACCGCGTCCTTCGTCGCGCAAGTTGAAGTGCGCGATGTGTTCCTGGTATCGGCGCTCCTTTCGTTCCTGGCGCTCTTGATTTTCGCCGTGAGCATCAACCGAACTCGCGTGGTGGGAGAACATGCCAATGTCGCAGCGGATTGACCGAGGTCACCTGGGTGATAAGGTTGCGTTGATCACTGGCGGCGGGCGCGGACTGGGGCGCGCAATCGCACTTGCGTTTGCGGATGCCGGCGCGCACGTCGCGGTCGCGAGCCGCACGCGCGAACAGCTCGACGAGGTTGCCGCAGCGATTCGCGGCAAGAATCGCCGCGCGCTCGCGGTCGAAGTCGATGTCGCCGACAGCGCGTCGGTCGCGCGGA
>JBBIJS010000040.1:0-14929 GCA_037445855.1 Chloroflexota bacterium
TGATTGCAATTCTATCACAACGCGTGCGGCGTGGCAAGCGCGGCGCACCACCCCTTGACGAAACGCCCGTTTTATGCGATGCTTCGCCACGACTCAGGATGAAACAGAATAATCAAAAGGAGACCATGCATGGCGATACGATCCGCGCAAGACGAGGCGCGTGCCGCGCAAGAAATGCCGGCGAACAACGCTCATATCAAGATCCAAGCCGACGGACCGTACATCGTCACCGGCAGCCCCAAGCTCGCGCGGCGCATCCGTGTGCAGAACGCGGAAGGCGAATCCGTGAGTTGGCAAGCCGGCGACGACTATCCGGCGCAGCCCGCGACCTTCAAACTGTGCCGCTGCGGTCGTTCGAAGGACAAGCCCTTCTGCGACGATAGCCACGAAGAGGTCACGTGGGATGCCGCGCTGACCGCCGACCGCGCGCCCGGCGAAACGCGCCGCCAGCTCTTCGAGGGCGTTGGCATCATCATGACCGACGACAACAGTCTCTGCGCCAGCTTCGGTTACTGCGATCGCTTCGGCGGCGTGTGGGAGGAGATCAAGGATACCGGCGACACGGAGGTGCGCAAACGTCTCAAGGATCAAATCAGCAAATGCCCAAGCGGTCGATTGCAATATTTACGCAAGCAGGGCGGCGTGCCGGAGGAGATCGGGTCCGAACCGATGATTGCGATCATCCCGAATGGTCCGTATTGGGTACTCGGCGGCATCGCCGTTGAGACAGCGGATGGTTTCGTCTACGAAGTGCGCAATCGCCAATTGCTCTGTCGCTGCGGGCAATCAAAAAACAAACCGTTTTGCGATGGCACGCACTGGAATATAAAATTCGACGCGCCGTGAAAACGATCTTTGGATCGCGAAAGACACGAAACATACGAAAACCGCGAAAGATTTTTCTTTCGCGGTTTTCGATTCTATGCGCGGTTCTCGTGCTCCAAACTCCCAACGTTCGTCATCGCCCTCTGAACGCCAGCACGTGCCCCACCATCCGGAAGAGAATCCAGAAATCCATCCAGATCGATTGATGCTTGATGTAGTAGAGATCGTACTCCACGCGCAGCCGCGCGTCCTCCACGCTGTCGACGTAACCCGCGTTGAGGATCGCCCAGCCCGCCATACCGGGCTTGACCGCGTGACGCAGACGATAGAACGGAATCTGTTGCGCGAGCTGCGCGACAAACTCCGGGCGCTCCGGGCGCGGACCCACCACGCTCATCTCGCCGCGCAGAATGTTCCAGAATTGCGGCGCTTCGTCGACGTGCAGCTTGCGCAGGAGCCGCCCGACGCGCGTGATACGCGGATCGTTCTTCGTCGCCCACACTGCCCTGCCGTGACGCTCCGCGTCCGTCACCATCGTGCGAATCTTGCGAACGCGGAAAACACGCCCGCCCTGCCCCACACGCTCCTGCGCGTAGAAGATCGGGCCCGGTGAATCGAGCCGCATTGCCGCCGCGATGAACGGCAGCAGGAGGCCGAACGCAATCGTCCCGACCAGCGCGAACGCGAAATCGAACGCGCGCTTGAGCGCGACGTACAAGCCGCCGGTGCCGGCGTGTCCGAGCGGCAGCGCAACGTACCAACTGTCGCCGATGAATTCGACCGGCACGCGCGCGGTGATCTGCTCGTACAGCGACTGCATCGGCATCACCTCGATGCCCAGCTCCTGCACGTCGAGCAGCGCGCGGAACAGGTCGTCCGATACCTGGCGCGTGACCGCCCACACCACCTCGTTGACGCGGTGCTCGCGGCAGAGCCGCGCGAGATCGGCGTGCTTCCCCAACACTGGCAACCCTTCCATCACTTGCCCTTGTTTGCCCGCATCGTCGTCGACAAATCCAACCATCTCATAGTGCGCGTGGAACCCGTCGCGAATCGTCTGCGCGATCGTGCGCCCGGCGTTACCCGCGCCGACGATTAGCGCGCGGCGGCGGAACGGCGCGCGCGGCGCGAGCTGGATGTACGCGCCGCGCCACAGCGCGATCAGCGCGAGCGAAAGGATGCCATGATAAAGCACGATGCCGCGCGGCAGCACCGGCAGCAAGCCGGGGTCGGTCAGCGCGAAGAAGATGGCAAGGTAGACGAACAAGACTAGGACGAAAGTCTGCAACAGCGCGCGGCTCGTCGCGCCGAATTCGGTGACGACGCGCAAATCGTACAAGCCGTTGAGGAATTCAAACCACAGCCACACCGCCGACAGCACGACGAACCACTGCATCTGCGATGACAGCAGCGCGGCGAATTCCTTGTCGCCGCGATACGACCAAATCGCGAACGCGAGAACCACCGCGGCGTTGACGAGCACGAGATCGATTAGGACGAGAAATAGACGACGCTCTCTCAATTCAAACAATCCTTTGCAGAATCAAACCTTGAACCACGAAGATACCAAGACACAGTACATCACAGATTTGAGGAGAAGGCGTTCTCCAACGCCGTCTATGTCACGGAAATCGCTTGGTTTTGGCACCGCCGCGCTAGAGAGCGCTGGCTCCTCGCCCAAATCTGTGATGTACTGAGACACAAAGAATTGCCTGGTGGCTTGGTGTCTTCGTGGCTAGTTTTTCCGACGTTTGAAAAACCCAACCACCGCGCCCGCGCCGCCGGCGTACGCGGCAAGCCACAGCGCCCCCGGCGCGAGCAAGCCGATCCACCGGCTCGCGCGCCAGCAACGCGCCGCGAACGGCAGCGTCGTCGCGACAAAACCGACGAGCAGCGCGGCGACGAGCCAAGCCAGCAAATGCCAGACCAGTGCGCCAATCAGCGCCAGCGGCAGCGCCGCCGCAATGGCGACCTGGAGTTTTTGCGACAGCGGCGTGCGCGTATCCGACGCGGCTTTGCGCGGGTAGCGCGCGTAGATCATCGTGCGCCAGATGGCGTACTGGTACTTGCGCCGCAGATACGCGCCGAGCGATTCAGGATGCGTGTGATAAACGATCGCATCGCGCACCAGCACCATCGCGCAGTCGCGCTCGGATAGGCGAAACGATAGGTCGGTGTCTTCGGCTTCCATCAGGGTTGTATCGAAGCCCTGGTTCGATAAAAAAATCTCGCGCCGGTACGCCGCGGTCGAGCTGTCGATAAAATCGGTCGTGCCCTGCGCGTCCATACGGTCATATTTGAAATCGTACTCCAGCTGGACGTAGCGCGCCCAGAGCTTCGTCTGCCGCGTTTTCTTCTCGCCGCTCGCGCCGGCAATCGACCGATCGGCGAATGGCGCAACCAGCGCTTCGATCCACCGCACGTCCGGCGCGGAATCCGCATCGATGAACAGCAGAATGTCGCCGCGCGCGTTTTGCGCGCCGAGGTTGCGCGCGGCTGCCGCGCCGCGATTCGGCTGCGCCAACACCGTGACGCCATGCGCTTTTGCCACCGCGCGCGTCGCGTCGGTCGAACCATCGTCGACGACGATAACCTCATACGAATCGCGCGGCGCGGTCTGCGCGAGCAGCGCGGCGAGACACGCGCCGAGCGTCTTCTCCGCGTTGAACGCAGGGACAATCACCGAAACCTGCGGCGAGCCAAGCCAAACCATCACCGCGCTGCCTCGCCGCTCGCCGCGACGCGCCGCAGGTTGACCCCGCCCCACCACAGCGAGAACACACCGAGGATCACCGGCGTCCCGTACGCGACGAGGTACAGCAGAATGCCATAGGTCAACCCAATGCTTTTATCGACCGAGAAGAGCGTAAGCGTGAGAATGCACAGATACTGGAAGACGCCCACCTTGCCCGGCGATGACGGAACCAGTCCGCCGACTTGCAGCACGGCGAGCAGCAGGAACGCACTCACCCCCGGCAGCGGCAGGTTCAGCGCGAGCAGAATAAAATAGTTGATGAGCGCCCCGATCGCCCAAATGATGACCGATTCGATTTGCAGCGCCAGATGAACGTCCCAACGCTTGAACACATCGAGACTGAGCAGCGCCATCTGCGCGTACGCGTCGAGCCGCTCACCGGGCGTGCCGCGCGGAAAACGCACGCGCGTCAGCCAGCGCAACAGCGGCGCACGGAAGACGAGCAGCGCAAACGCTCCCGCGAACAGCGCCAGCGTCAAACCGACCAGGCCTTCGCGCGGCTGCTCCAGCCAGTTCGGCAGCGTCATGAAGAGCGGGATGCCCAACAGGATCAGCACCAGCATCTCGGTGTCGAATATTTTCTCGACGCCCAGCGTCGCGAGCGTCTGCGTGCGGCTGCGCTTTTCAATTTCGCCGGCGAGATAGATGCGCGCCAGCTCGCCGATGCGCCAGGGAACCACGATGTTGAGCATCTGGCTGATCAGTGTAATGCCGAACATCTGCGTTTGCCGCAATCCTTTTTGCAGTGGATAGTACAGCAGGATCCACCGCGCCGCGCGCAGCCACGACTGCGCGATCGCGGCGACCACCGCGAGGAGCACCCACGCGTAGTTCGCGCGCGCAAGCGCTTGCGCGACATCGCCCAGCGGCACGTCTTTCAGCGCGAGAATCAGAAAGACAATGCTAATGAGCGTGCCGACCGTGACGCGAAACCAATTCGTTTGCCAAAAGTGTGATTTCATAAGCCCCGGACGGAGGACTGACGACCGATGACGAATGACGGACGACGGAGGAATTTGATTCCGTCCTCCGTCCTCGGTCATCCGTCTACCGCGCGCCATTCCTCGCGTCGCGCAAAGGATACCGCCGCGAGCGCAAAATAAATCCACATCAATACGCCCGGCTTGGTGCCGAGGATGAACGCATCGGTCAATCCGAACACTTGATGCGCCAACATGCCAAATCCCAGACCGGCGATCAGCGCGCGCGCGCCCGCATCGGTCGCCGTGCGGTACGCGCGCACCGCACAGACGACAAAGCCGGTCAGCAGCGCGACGTAGGCAACCAAGCCGGGAATCCCAACGTCGACCGCAACCTCCAGCAGATTGTTGTGCGCGTGCGCGACAATCTCGTCTGGCGCGGCGATGAAAAATGGATAGAGCGCGTGCGCGACGTTGTTATACGTTCCAATCCCGATGCCGGTGAATGGAAAATCCTGCACCATCATCACGCCGCGCTGCCAGACTTCGAGCCGGCTCGCCAGCGTGCCGCTGTGCGCGTCCATCCGCAGCAGGAATTCGACGAGCGCGTTGCCCTGCCCCGCGAGCAGCACGCCGATCAGTACCGCCGCGCCCGCGACGATCACCCACGCGAAGCGTCGCTCGCGCCAGATCGCGACCGCGAGGAGTCCCACTGACGCGCCCAGAATCGCGCCGCGCGATTGCGTCAACGCCAGCGTGATGAGCGACAGCGCGAGCGCAAGCCAGACGAGCCGTGGAAACCAAACCTCGTAGGGGCGACCCTGGGAGGTCGCCCATTTGCGCACAAACACGAAACTCGCCAAGAGCGGCACGATGAACGTCAGCGTTCCGCCCACCCCGTTGCGCGCAAAGCCGCCGGCAATCGAACGCGGAATGCCTTGAATAAAATGCGGCAGGCGATCATAGATGAACGACGCGGAAATAATCTTGCTCTGCGCCCAATCTGTGCCGATCAAGCCGGCAATCGCAATGGCGATGCACAGCAGCACCAGCCCGGAAACCGCCCAGGCGAGATCGCGGCGCGTCGCGACTTGATTGACGACCGCGTAGAAGAACGCCGCGCCGAGCAGGACGCCGTAAATTTTTGGCAGACTCAGCCACGGATACGCGGATACCGCGTAACTTATCGGCAGCCACGCCAGAAGAATCAGGATCGGCAAGTCCAGCGGCGTCAGGACGGTCAATTTCCTGGTCGTCCACGCGCGCGCCAGCCAGATGAGCGCGAGCAATCCGAACGCGGCAAGCGGAACGCCATCGCTGACGACAAAGTAGAAGTAAACCAAAGCGAGGAACGGAATCTCGAGGCGCACGAGCCATTGCGCGATCGTTCGTCCGGTCATCCCGCGAGATTCTCCCGTCGCCAAATCCATTCGACCGCTTCCATCAGATCGTCCACCACTTGATAGCCCGGATGATTATTTTCTTTCAGCGCCGCGTGCTGTTCATTCCCGCGCCCCGTTCGGACGAGAATCGGCGTCGCGCCAATGGTCTGCGCGGCAAGAATGTCCGCCATCGCATCGCCGACCACGTACGAACGCGCCAGATCGATAGCCCATTCGCGCGCCCCCTGCTCGTACAGCCCCGTCCGCGGCTTGCGGCAGTCGCAGTTCACGTCTGGGTGATGCGGACAATAGTACACCGCGTCGATGCGCCCGCCGGCGCGCGCCGCTTCTAGCGTCATGCGCGCGTGAATATCGCGCACCGCCGCGTCGGTCGTCAGCCCGCGCGCAATCGCCGCCTGATTCGTGATGACGAGCACGACAAAATCGCTTGCGGCGATTCGATGCAGCGCGTCGAGCGCGCGTGGCAAAAACGCAAACTCGCTCCACGTCTTGACGTGATCGGGACGATTGACGTTGATGACGCCATCGCGGTCGAGAAAAATCGTGCGTCGCGGCATCATCTCACCTGGCGAACAAGAGGATCCCAAATACAATCCCGCCGATCAACGCAGCAACCAAGCCGATGAGCGGATTGAACTGCAGCAACGCGATCGCCACGATTGAAACGAATGCCCACACAAAGACATTTCTGAATACCGAATACTGTTTACTGTTCACTGTCTACTATCTCTTCACCGCAGGCCTTTGCCCCTGGAACAATCGCCACACCGTCTGCCAGATGATTTGCAGATCGAGCCAGATCGTCCAGTTCCGGATGTAATATAGATCGAGCCGAATCTCGGCTTCGAATGAATCGACCGCCGCGCCGTCGACGACCCACGGACCGGTCAGCCCCGGCTTGACTGTCAGCAGCGTCGGCAGCCATTCCTGATATACTTGCGCGCGATAGGTTGGAATCGGACGCGGTCCCACCAGACTCATCTCGCCGCGCAATACATTGAAAACTTGCGGCAGCTTGTCCAGCCCCGCGCGATAGAGCGGATAGCCGAGCGGATGGTCTTTCGTCTGATCGTCGCGCGTTCGGAATTTCCACGTCGTAAAAGTTTTCTCGCGCACGCCGAGAACCTGGTGCGGCTCCAACACATCGCCGCGGGCGATCAGCTTCACCAGCAGCGCGATCAACGCGAGCAGCGGCGCTAGAACGATCACGCCGACGAGCGCGACCGCGTAATCGAGCCAACTCTTCAGCAACGCGTCAAACCCGGTAATGCGATTCTTTTCGAGCGCAAGCAGCGGCACAAAGCCATCGTGGCTGAGCCGGACGCCGGTCGCCATGATCTCGTAAAAGCCGGGCGACAATTTGATTTCCAGATCGTCCAGCGTCGATGCGCTCTGCGTGATGATCTCCATGAAACTTTCCCACGTAATCGCGCCCTGCACCACAATCGCTTCGGTCGCGTGCAGAGTACGTGCGGTTTGCGCCAGCGCGGTTGGTCGGTCTAGTACGCGCAGTTCATCGATCACGCGTGTATCGCGCGGCAGGTAATCATCGAGAAAGCCAAGCACCTGCACGCCCGACTGCGTCGCCGGCGCGAGCTGCCGCGCGATCGTCTGCGCGTGCTCGTTCGCGCCGACGATGATCGCGCGCGTGAGAAAATGTCCGCGCGTCCGGAGCAGCTGCACCACGCGGCGGATCGCAAAGCGCGCCGCGCACACGAAGAGAATCGAAGTGAACCACGAGAACATCAGCCAACTGCGCGAGACGCTCAAGTTCGGCTCGATGAAACTGACGACGATGAGGATGAGGATTCCCAGCGTGCAGCCGATCACTGCTTTGCCGTATTCTTCCAAGCCCGACAGCAGATAGCGTTGATCGTACAAACCGTTGAACGCGAAGAGGATCAGCCATAGCGGAATCGCCGCGGGGATGATCACCGCGTAGCGCTCCGTGATCGGCGCGAGCGGCTCGATGAGTGGCAGCCAGGTGATCGTATAGCGCGCCGCAAAAGCAACGTTGAGCGCCGCGTAAATCGCAACCGCGTCGCCGACCAGCCAGAGCAAATGTAAATAGACCAACTCTTTACGATGCATACGCGCTCTCGGGGATGCGCAAGCCGGCGTTGACCAACACCCGCGCGCCCTCGCTCTCGAATCGGAAATCCATTCGCTTCAGTCCCTTGAACTCCAACGCTTGCGTCACCGCGGTTTGCTGCGTCGGCTCACAGTAGATCATTAGGAATCCGCCGCCGCCCGCGCCGGCAAGCTTGCCGCCGAGCGCGCCGTTCGCCAGCGCCAGATCGTAACATTCGTCGACGAGCGCGTTGGAAATCCCGCCGGCGAATTTTTTCTTTTGCTGCCAGCCCGCGTCGAGCAGCGCGCCGAAGCGCGTCAGGTCGCCGCGTTCCAATAACTCTTTCGCTTCGAATGCCATTTGTTTGACCGCGTCCAGCGCGGCGATCACCACCGCATCATCGCGCTCGCTCGATTTCCGCTGCGCCGTCAGAATGGTCGACGCCTGCCGCGTGCCGCCAGTGAAAAAAAGCAGCGTGTTCTTCTCCAGCGCGCGGCGCGTCTCCGCCGCTACCCGCAGCGGCTCGACGGTCACGCGGTCGGCGGCAAACTGGATGAGGTTCAGATCGCCGAATGCGCTCGCGTACTGATCCTGTTTTCCAATCGGCGTTCCCAGTTTTTCAATTTCGATCTGGCACGCCAGTTCCGCGATCTGCTGCTTGGAAAGGAACAGTCCGCGCGCGGTCGTCACCGCTTTGATGATCGCAACCGCCACCGTGCTGGACGATCCGAGTCCGGTGCCGGGCGGCACCTCGGACGCGAGAAACATCGAGAGACCCCGCGCCAATCCAAAATGATTCAGGATCGCGCGCGGCAAACTGAGATCGCCGTCAAACATCATCGGCATATCGCCGTCGTGCCGATAGAACGTGCGATAATCCGACGAGGTGACCTGGATCGTGTCGTCGCCGCTGACGTTGAGGAAGACGTAGAAATACTTGTCCAGCGTCGTGCTGACGACCGCGCCGCCGTGTTTCAAGTAATACGCGGGCAGGTCGGTGCCGCCGCCGGCAAAGCTGAGTCGGACCGGTGCGCGTGCGATTAGCATAGAGATTGCGGATTGCGGATTGCGGATTGCGGATTCGTCATTTGTTCATTTGTCATTTGTCATTTGTTCATTTGTCATTTGTCGTTCTAATCGTCCCGCGCGCTTTCATCTCGCGTTCCGCGTCCGCGTAGTAATCGCGCACGTCGGGCTGTTCGCGCGCCCACTCAATATAGCCCGCGACGATTTTTTCGAGCGGCACCTGCGGCGCCCAGCCCAGCGCGCACAGTTTGCTGATGTCGGAAATGATATGCCGCGTGTCGCCGAAGCGGAATTCGCCAGGGGTCCCCGGTTCGATCGACTTGCCAAGCGCGCGCGCGATGACGTGCGCGTATTCCTTGACCGTGATCGCGCGTCCGCCGCCAACGTTGAACACTTGACCGTTCGCGCGCGCGTCTTCCATCACCAACACATTCGCGCGCGCGACATCGTAGACCGAAACGTAATCCCGCCGCTGCCCGCCGTCTTCGTAGCACACCGGCGCGCGGTCGCTCAAGAGGCGCGTCGCGAAGATGCGCAGCACGCCGGAGTACGCGTTGCGAAACGATTGGCGCGGACCCTGCGTGATCGAAAATCGCTGCGCGACGCTGGGGATGCCGTAGCGCTGCCCAAAGTTCAGCGCGAGCATCTCCTGGGTGTATTTCGACATCGCGTACTGGTTGTGCGGGTGCGTTTGCGACTCGTCGGTGACGACCGGCGTCATCGCCTCGCCGCAGACCGGGCAGCGCGGCTCCCAATCGCGCCGCTCCAACTGCGCGAGCGGACGAAGCGGCGGGTACTGCGCGCCGTCGGTCGCACATGCGTACTTGCCTTCGCCATAAACCGACTGCGAGCTGGCGACCACTACTTTCTGGACCGGCAATTTTTTCTCGACGATGATCTCGTACAGCAGCGCGGTGCCTACGGTATTGACGTGGAAGAATTTGCTGAAATCGGTCAGATAGTCTTGATACGCGGCAAAGTGAAACACCGCGTCGATCCCTTGCAGCGCACGCTCCCACGCCGCGCGGTCGCGCACATCGCCAAGAATGAATTCCGCGTCGCGCGGCACGTACGCCGGCAGCGCGCCGTCGACGTGAACCGGCGGCGTCAGGTTGTCGAGGATCCGGACGTGATGTCCCTTTTGCAGCAACAGATCGACAGTATGCGAGCCGATAAAACCCGCGCCGCCGGTGACGAGAATGCGCATCAGTGATTTCTTCCTGTGACGACGATGATCGCCGTCTTGAAAAGAATTTGGAGATCGAGCCACAGCGACCAGCGATTGATGTATTCCAGATCGAGTCGCACCCATTCGTCAAAGTCGGCTGGCTTGCCGCTGACTTGCCAGAGCGAGGTCATGCCCGGCTTGACCGCGAGTTTGCGCTTTTGCGCGTCCGTGAAGTTAGCGTATTCCGATGCCAGCGGCGGACGCGGACCGACCAGACTCATATCGCCTTTGAGCACACTCCACAGTTGGGGCAACTCGTCGAGACTGAACTTGCGCAGGATACGTCCGACCGACGTCACGCGCGGGTCGTCTTTGATTTTGAAAACGGGACCTTGCATCTCATTCCGATCAAGCAAATCCTGCTTCAGTTGATCCGCCTTCGCCACCATCGTCCGAAATTTGAATCCTCGGAACGGACGACCGTTGTTGCCGATCACATTCCATTCGTAGAAAATCGGACTGCCGCTCGAAATGCGAATGACGAGTGCAATCAAAGCGAGCAGCGGCGAGAAGACGAAAAGCAACACGACCGCCGCGATGATATCGAAAACACGTTTCAAAACCAGCTGACCGCGACGAGACAACTTTATCGCTCCGGTCGCGCCGCGCGCTCGAGCGCATCGCTGACGATTTTTTCGATCTCAGCCATCCGCGCGTCCCACGAATACTTGATCGCCAGTGCCGCGCCTTTGTCCGCGCGCGTTGGGTCTTCGGTCGCGGCGGCTTGCAGCGCGGCGGCAAATTCGTCCGCGGTACGCGCCGTGAGAAAGTAATCGCAAAATTCGGCGAGCGCCGGCAATTCGGTCGCGACCACCGGTTTACCCGCCGCGAGGTATTCGAAGAATTTCATTGGCAACGTGCCGCGCGTCGAGTCGTTTTGGCGAAACGGGATGAGACAGACATCGAACGCTTTAACGTAGCGCGGCAATTCGGCATATGGTCGATCCCCCAACAAGAACACGTTCGACAACTCGCGCAGCGGAGCGATGTCGGTGGATGGATCGCCGCGGCCCACCGGACCGATGAGGACGAACGACCAATCCGCGTTCTGCGCCGCCACCGCAGCCAGCAAATCGAAATCGACTTTGTAGGCGGCGATGTTGCCGATGAAGCCAGCCATCGGATGCGGAATGTCGCGCAGATCGTCCGCCACCAGCAGCGCCGTGTCGCGGGCGTGGGCAAAATGCTCCGCGTCCGCGACATTCGGCAAGTAAAACGTGTGCGGATTGAGCGCGTGTTTCGCTTCGTACAATGTCGACGCCGACGTGAAGACCAAGTCCGCCGCGCGCAGCAAGCGCTCCTCGCGTTCGCGCACTTCACGCGCAGGAACATTCGGATTCGCGGCGTGCTCGTCGACACAGTGATAGATCACCAACGCCTCGTCGAGTCGTCCAACCAAGCCGACGAGCGATGGCAGAAAAATGTACAGGATCGGACGCGCGGAAGGCTTGGGCAGCGCGCGACGAATTTGCCAAGCCAACAGCGCGGTATTGATCCGCCGAACGAATTCGCTGCGATAAAACGGAAGCACAAACGGCGCGAGCACGGTCAAGCCAGCATCGATCTGCCGGACGCCGCCGGCGATGCGCCGCAACCGCCGCGCGATCTTTCCAAATTCGCGCGGCGCGGGCGTGCGCCCACCGATCGTCTCGACAAACAGGACGGCATTGTGCTTCGCGAGACGCGCCGCGAGGTGATGGCAATTGACGCGCGTGCTCCAATCCCATTCGGCGTTGGCGAGAATCAGGAAGGTTTGATCGCGCAGCACTGGCTAGTTCTCCACCGGCGCGCTCACACATAACGGCGGCGGCTGCGGCGGACCCTTTGGATCGATCGCAACCAGGCGAAGCCCATCTGCCCAGACCGTCCCGTATGCCTGCCACAAGCTGACCTTGATCAAGATGCGGCGCGTGGTCGGCAACGTTGTGATGCTGTCTCGAAACGGCAGCCAGCCGCGCGACTCGAGGACGCTTTGAAGATCCATACTTCGCGCATGGCGCCACTTGCCGTCATCTTCATACCAACCAACCACCGCACCGCCCTTGCCGGCGAGTCCTTCGGTCCTGAGCCAGCCCACTAACACGTACGGCGTGTTAGGATCGGCATCGATGAATTCTGAATCGACTTCGGCGGTGACTTGGCGATTGGACGGCGCGCGAATCTGTAATGCGCCATCGCCCAAGAGCGTTTCGCTCGAATCGGTCTGGATAGTCGCTCCATCTGAATTCAGGACCTGGGTCATCCGATCCATCAACGGAATTTCTGTTCCGCGAGCGGACGGGACAATCCGCTCCAACCGGGTTCTGCTTTCTTGCGCAAAGGTGGTGTCGAAATACAGCGCTTTCAGATACAACGCCTGCGCTTCGCAATAGCGACGCTCAGCAAAAAAAGCATTCCCCGCGACGTACTTGGCGTTCCCTTTCGCCTGAAACGCGGGCTTCTGAGCAACTAATCCCCCGACCAACCCGGCGGAGAGAAGGCCGGGGACGATGACAGCAAGCGCCCCGTTGTGGCGAAGTGAGGCGCGCAAACCCAGCGACGCGCCCCAGCTTCGCGCGATCAGCCACAGCGTCAGCAGGCCGGCGAGCGCGAGCAAGCCCCAGCCGAATAGGTTAATGACAAAGACAGTCCCATCGGTTGAGACGGATAGCAGGAGTGAATCGATCGAGCGATGGCTCAAGAGATCGAGCACGCCGGCAAGATCACCGCCGCGCCCCATCGTCTCCAGAACTTCGCGGTCGTCCACGAGCGCCGCGACGAGCTGAACGAACAGCCCGGCGCACAGCGCGATAACCGCCGCCGCGTTCCAGAGTCGCCGCGTCCACCCCTGGGCATTTTCAATTGCAATGCCCAGCGGCAGAATCAGCAGCGGAACGATCAACACCAAATAGCGCGGTCCCCAATTGACGCTGCCCCAATACTGGTAAGCCGAATTGTAGAGCAGATTGACCGCGACGAGAGCCAGCCAGAACAGCGCCTCTACTTTGTAGCGGCGGAAACCTTCCCACCACGCCGGCAAGAACAAGGTGACCGGCGGCGCGTAGAGGAAGATGCTTTTCTCCGGCGAGAAGAGAAAGCCGGTAATGCCATCGCCGAGAGTTGCTAGTGAAAAGTAGATCGCCGGGTCGCGATAATTGGACGGTCCAATTTCCAATACATCGCCAAATTTGATGGCATTCACTGCGCCTTGTATGGCGAGAAACCCGAACATCGGAAGCGCGAAGAGCAGGGTCCTCACAATGAGGACGATCAATCCGCCACGGGATGGCGCGCGCCTGAACTCTTCGAATAAGACCCACGCGATGTACAGCCCGAAGAGCGGGAGCATAATCCCGTTCGCGATTTTGGTAAAGACCAGATAGCCAAACGAGACGGCGGCGATCCAGTACCATTTCTGCTTGTTGGTTT
The DNA here is from genome assembly GCA_037445855.1 of Chloroflexota bacterium. GTDB lineage: Bacteria > Chloroflexota > Anaerolineae > UBA4142 > UBA4142 > DAIDTM01. The sequence goes on from JBBIJS010000040.1 coordinate 13,637, forward strand.
GTCGAAATTGATAGAGCGCGTAAACCGCGACCAGCAAGGTCAATGCTTGCAATGGTTCGCGATACAAGCCCTTGGAATAGGGCCACACCAACGTGCCGAGACCGTAAAGTGCCGCGACGCAGACGGCGATTCGCTCACGGACTCCAAGCCCGCACATGAACCAGAACAGAACCACACAGGTCAACGCGCTGATCAGTGGGTTCAGCAGCGCGACAAAGAGAAGCGGGATGGCATCCCGATCCGTCATCGGAAAGAAATGTGAAACCACACTTCCCACGAAGTACGGCGGAACCAGGAGCAGTCCATAGCCCAACTCGAATTGACTATAGTTATTCCCGTCAGCGGCGAGCCGTTCATGCCCCGGGACTTGACGAATAACCCAACTGTGCCGATCAACCAGACTTTGCGCTTGCAGGTAGCGCTCGGTTTCATCGCCGTAGCGCAGACGCGCGTGAATGGTCAGCCCATACAGCGTGAAGAAAAAACAGAAGATCAGAACGCTGCTTGAAACTGCCGGGAACGAACTTGCGCCAAATATTCTTTTTGTGCGCGTCATCGCGTGACCCAACATCAGACCAGTACCTTTGCAAATACATCGAGAAATTCTCGAGTGACCGCTGCCCAGGTGCGCGACTGAATCGTCGAGTACGCGCGCGTGCCCATCACGCGCGTCGCGTCGGGATGCGCCAGCATTTCGCGCATGCCGGCAGCCAGCGCGTCGACAGTCGCGTCGACGAGCAAGCCATTTACGCCCGGCTGCACGAGATCGATCACGCCGCCAGATTTGGTCGCCAGCACCGCTTTGCGCGCTGCCATCGCTTCCAGGACCACAATGCCAAACGGCTCAATGCGTGATGATAACACAAAAAACTCACAGCCCAAAAACAGCGCGATCGTCTTTTCGCGGTCGGCAAAGCCCATCAGATTGATTCGCTCACGCATGTGCAGTTCATCGATCGACCGTTGCAGCGCAGCGCGCTCGTCGCCGTCGCCGGCGATCAAGAGCTGCGCGCGCGGAAATTCGGCTGCACTGGACGCGAACGCGCGGATGAGCAGATCGAAGCCCTTCTTCTCGACCAGACGCCCCATCGCCAGGACGTACGGCGTCGGACGTCCTTCGGCTTCGCTCAGGATGTACGCGGCGCGGCCTTCAAACTCATCCGCGTCAAAGCCATCGCCGACCACACCGACGCACGTGCGCGGCGTGATATGCCGCAAGTACAGCGCCGCGTCATCCCGGACGTACGACGAACAGAACAGTACCGCGTCGGCGCGATGGAACAGCCGCGCGAG